>CAIUHY010000039.1 GCA_903899145.1 uncultured Actinomycetes bacterium | reverse complement strand
CATTGATGTTGAACCAAACTGAGTAGAAACAACTAATTGAATTGCTTGAACAAGAAGGTCTAAATCATCACCAATATCATTTTCAATAACTTTACTTACCGCTGGCGCATTAATGTCGATGCGATAAACCGGTTGAAGCTGCGCCTTCACATGATTAACAATTGCTTCAGTTTCTCGCTCTGAAACATATGCCCCCTGAATACGAACTGCCTTACTCGCTCCCATTGGCAAGAAGAGTCCATCTCCTTGTCCAACTAGCTTTTCTGCCCCCGGTGTATCCAGGATAACTCTGGAATCAGCAAGGCTTGATGTTGCAAATGAAAGACGAGAAGGAACGTTTGCTTTAATCAGCCCTGTAACGATGTCCACACTCGGACGCTGGGTTGCGATCACTAAATGAATACCTGCGGCGCGGGCCAATTGGGTAATGCGCACAATACTTTCTTCAACCTCCCGGGCAGCAACCATCATAAGGTCTGCCAACTCATCAATAATCACAAGAAGGTATGGATAAGGCTCTAGGACTCTCTCGCTGCCATCTGGTGGGGCAATCTTCCCGGCGCGTACTGCTTTATTAAAGTCATCAATGTGGCGGAAACCAAAGTGTGAAAGATCATCGTAACGCTGATCCATCTCTCGAACTACCCATGCAAGAACATCAGCCGCTTTCTTGGGGTTAGTAATAATTGGGGCAATTAAATGTGGAATGCCTTCATAACTTGTGAGCTCTACTCGCTTAGGGTCGATCATAACTAAGCGAACTTCATCTGGAGTTGCCCTCATTAATATCGAGACAATCAGTGAATTAATCATCGAAGATTTACCTGCGCCGGTTGCTCCAGCAACAAGCAAGTGAGGCATCTTGGCAAGGTTGGCGCAAATAAAATTACCTTCAACATCCTTACCTAATGCAATCACCATGGGGTGTGCTTCATTTGTGGCAACGGCAGAACGCAAGACATCACCTAACGCAACTATTTCACGATCCGTATTTGGTATTTCGATTCCCACTGCAGATTTACCAGGAATAGGAGAAAGAATTCTCACATCTCCACTTGCAACTGCATATGAAATATTTTTAGAAAGTGCCGAAATCGCTTCAACCTTTACACCTGCTGCAAGCTCAACTTCATAGCGTGTGACTGTGGGCCCACGCATAAACCCAGTAACAGTTGCATCAACGCCAAATTGTTCAAAAACCTGACCAAGAGCTGCAACAACAATTTCATTTGCCTTTGATTTAGCTTTTGTTGCAGGTCCTGCTCGGAGTAAATCCATCGAAGGCAAGATGTATGGCGTATCTGCAGTCAAAATCATCTGGTGGGCTGGGTGTGATTGAGTTGTTTTAGTAACAAAAGTCGGCTCACGCCTCAGGGCTACTGTCTCATCTGAACCATACTCTTCCTCAATATCTTCTTCTGGCTCTTCCTCATCATCATGAAATTCTTGAACAAGAGGGGATTCAAAGGGTGGCGTATCGCTAATTTCAAAGTCATCAGTAACTGTTGGCTTCCTTGCTTTGCTTGCAAAAGCACGCGTTCCTCGGAAGAGAGCAGCAATTTTCCCAAAGACATCAGAAACGGGAGTTGCTGTAACAATGAGTAAAGAGAAGAAGAGAATAATAAAAAGAATTGGGATTGCCAGAATTGATGTAACTAATGCAACTAGGGGCGTAGCAACGCCATAACCAATCCAGCCGCCACCTCCCTGTATGGCACTCTTGCCAATATCTCCGACCGAGCCATTAAATACATGGGCTAATCCGGTGAGTGAAACGAGCAGCAACAAGGTACCAATTGTTATGCGACCTGTTGCTTTGCCTTCTTGAGGAGCCCTGAAAAGACGAATAGCGAAATAAATAAATATTACCGGAGCAAGGAAAGCAAGCCGTCCAAAAGTTCCAAGCAGGAATGCAGTTAAAGCTCGCCCAACAATATTGTTGAGATGAAACCAACTTCCAGAAGCTGCAAGAATTGAGAGAACGACAAGAAAGAAGGCGAAACCATCACGCTGATGGGCTTCATCTAGTTCTTTGGCTTGTCTAAAAACAAACCTAATTGCACTTCCAATTACCTTCGCTACAAAGCGCCAGAGCGCAGCAAGACCACGGATAACCCCAGCAATGAGTGAAGGTTTTTTCCCAGACTTAGCGCTTTTACGTTTTGCCATGATAGGTAAAGACTAAAGAATCACTAGAGAGTATGCCCAAAGGCGCGCCGTTAAACCTCAATAACTACAGGAATGATCATTGGCTTACGGCGGTGTTCTTCCCCGACCCAAGTACCAACAGTTCGGCGCACAACTTGTGAAAGTTGGTGTGTTCCATTTATTCCACCACTAACAGCAGTTGCAAGCGCTTTCTCAATCATGCCTTTTACTTCATCAAAGAGGCGCTGATCTTCTGTGAATCCACGTGCATGAATATCTGGGCCTGCAACAATCTTTCCACTTTGTGAGTCAATCACAACGACAACTGAAATAAATCCTTCTTCTCCTAAAATTCTACGATCTTTCAGGGAACTTTCTGTAATTTCACCAATGCTCTGTCCGTCCACATATACGAAACCACATGGAACAGCTCCAGCAATATCTGCGTAACCATCATGCATATCAACAACAATTCCATTGTCGACAACGATTGTATTTGTGCGCGGGACACCTGTCTTGATGGCAAGTTCTGCATTTGCGCGCAAGTGACGCCATTCACCGTGAACTGGCATAACATTCTTTGGCTTTACTATGTTGTAGCAATATAAAAGTTCACCAGCTGCTGCGTGGCCTGAAACGTGCACCATTGCATTGCCTTTATGAACTACATCTGCGCCAAAGCGCGTAAGTTCATTAATTACTCGGTACACGGGGTTTTCATTTCCAGGAATAAGTGAGGATGCAAGAATGACTGTGTCACCTTTACCTACACGGATCTGATGATCTCCATTTGCCATACGGGAAAGGGCAGCAAGTGGCTCACCTTGTGAGCCAGTACAAATCAAGACAACCTTGTCACCAAATTCTTCAATATTTTTAGAATCAACTACCAAACCTTCCGGTACATCTAAGTAACCTAAATCTTGAGCAAGTTTCATATTGCGCACCATACTTCGCCCAACAAAAGCGACTTTACGATCATGGGCAAGTGCAATATTTAGTACTTGCTGAATGCGGTGCACGTGTGATGCAAATGAAGCAACAATGACGCGGCGCGGTGTTGCACTAAAAACACGATCGAGTACAGGCATGATCTCTCGCTCTGATGTTGTAAATCCAGGTACATCTGCATTCGTTGAATCGACCATAAATAAATCGACGCCCTCTGCACCTAACTTGGCAAAGGTTGGCAAATCAGTTACCCGGCCATCTAGCGGCAGTTGATCCATCTTAAAATCACCTGTGTGTAAAACCAAACCAGCTTCTGTGCGAATAGCTATAGCAAGAGCATCAGGAATCGAGTGGTTTACTGCAACGAATTCCAATTCAAATGGACCAAACTTTTGAATCATTCCAGCTTTAACTTCAACTAAAGGCGCAGTAATGCGGCGCTCTTTAAGCTTTGCCTCAGTAAATGCGAGTGTGAGTTTTGATCCAACAACAGGAATATCTGCGCGCTCTTTAAGCAAGTATGGAACAGCTCCAATGTGATCTTCGTGGCCATGTGTCAGAGCAATCGCAACAACATCACCAAGCCGTTCACGAATATAAGAAAAATCAGGAAGGATGAGATCAATTCCGGGTTGGTTTTCTTCTGGAAATAAAACGCCACAGTCAACAACAAGTAACTTTCCGCCATACTCAAAGACGGTCATATTCCGACCAATTTCACCGAGCCCGCCAAGGGCAACAATGCGAAGAGTTTTAGGAGCTAATTTTGCTGGATAGGGTAAATCGGGATGAGGATGATTCATTAGTTAAGTTTTACTCCGCCTTGTCGTAGATCCTCCCGCAATTGCGCAATCTGCGCTTCGGTGGCATCGACAAGGGGCAAACGAGTAAATCCGCCTGGTAGGCCAAGCATAT
>CAIUHY010000038.1 GCA_903899145.1 uncultured Actinomycetes bacterium | reverse complement strand
GCTACTATCTACAACGATGAGGCCTGCCGCTACCAATCTTTTCAAATGAAAATCTAGCGTTCCTGAGTCAACACCAAACTGCTCAATGATCTGCTTGGGCTTAACACCCTGTGCTCCAGATCGATAAATGAAATCAAATACTTTAAGTCTTGTTTCATTTCCGAGTGCTTCAAATGTTTTTATATGTCTTAACACTAACCCATCTCCTTGAACCCGCAACTTTCTTCTTAAGCGCGGTTACTTCGCTTTTTTAGATACATTCATATAACTAAATTCGGACGTAACTTTATAAACTTAGGGGTTAAATGAGTTATTGACCATGGTCAAGATTTCTACCCCCTCGCCACTTTTTTAGCATTTATTTCAATACTTAATAAGGAGTGCTGGTCAAGCGTCGCTTAAATCGACGCTTGAGCACCACAAGGATGTCAAATTGGTTTGTCGTTTTAAACGACATTCAGAGTCAAGGGGAAAGTTGGGAGACCTAGGGGAAATGGTGCCTGACCGCGGCTAAGACTAGGTATTCTATGGACCAACTCTAATGTTCGGAGAATTCTTGGTGGCCCGGGGCGTAATCGAACCAGGGCCGAGGATGTCTAACTTTAGTCTTATTCACTAGTACTGCCAAGTTGTTTACGCCTTCTTAAAAGATGGCCCATTATGCCCACATGGATCAGTATTGCTACGGCAATTCCTAAATATTGGAACACTCGATCACTACCAAAATTTTCTTGATAAAGCGTATATAAGCCCAGAGGGATGAATAAAACAATGGCAGTAATCAATCCAGGGTTATAAGAACGCAAAATGAATGCGGCCAATATGTGAACAAACGCATTAACTAAAATAAGGTAGATAGCTATAAGACCAAAGCCGGGGTTTACATAGAAAGCCAAATATAGGGAAGCAGCAATAACTCCCCATACTCCAAAAATATTGATTACGAATCCAGCTTTGTGGGTTAAAAGATTCTTACCGCGTCCTAGATGATTATTAAGAAAGGTTCTAAAACGGTCATCATCCCATTCTTCATACTGGTGAAGCATATAGATAGGTAAGGTTAAATAGAAAAGTTTCAGTTGAGTTGGCCAGCCTATAGTGAGCAGCGGCATTAAGAGCAGAATGAGTAATCCAGCTAAGAAGCCACCATAAACCCAATTTGTATATATTCTGTTCATCATCAAGCATCACCATACCCTAACCATTGCTTAAGACCAAATGAAAAAACCACCCGAAGGTGGTTTTGGTGCTTCTTGGTGGCCCGGGGCGGAATCGAACCAGGGCCGAGAATGTCTTACTCTAGCCCTAGACTACTTTACCTATAGCCCAATACATCGTCTTGAGTTCTCTTTTGCCCCTCAAGGAATAGCTTAGTACATATCCCAGCGCCACTATGAAAACTTTGTTTTTTAGAGTCGACTTGCATTTGATACAAGGTATCAAAGCAATCCCTTCGATTAACGAACTTGAAGCTCTCTGTGTGGGTTTGCTTACCCTTGTAAAAATGAAAGAAATCTAAAGTCCAATACTTGTCGCCTTGAGCGGTTACAGTGGCTTGCTCTTTTTTAAGGGGTTCAGCACAAGAGCATAAGGCCATAACTAAAATGAGAATTATTAGTTTTTTCATTATTAGTCTTCTAATACTAACCTCATGCCTGCCAAGACATAACGCGACTCTGGCGTATTCACATTTCTAAAAGAAGATC
Organism: uncultured Actinomycetes bacterium; assembly: GCA_903899145.1. Lineage (GTDB taxonomy): Bacteria > Actinomycetota > Actinomycetes > Nanopelagicales > Nanopelagicaceae > PALSA-747. The sequence goes on along the minus strand of CAIUHY010000038.1, from coordinate 1,308 downwards.
GACAGTACAAAGGCCATGAGTGCCAAGAACCTCCTCTCCTTACTCTCGCTTCACCAATATTGGGGCCCTGTGGGTCTATGGTTGGTGCGTATTGATAATAATTTTCAGCATACCAATCAGAGCACCATTCCCATACGTTTCCGATCATGTCATATAAACCAAATGGGTTTGGGAGAAAACTACCAACGGGAGCGGCAAATTCATAATGACTCTGATAGTCAAGGGCATAACGTTGCCACTGCGGCCAAATCTTTGCGGTATCTAAATCAAACACTTTGGCATATGAGGCAAGTGTATTGGGATTGTCGCCAGTAAAGTATCTGCTATCCGTCCCAGCTCTGCAGGCATATTCCCACTCCGCTTCGGTTGGCAGTCGATACCTTTTGCCCTCTTTCTCGCTTAACCATCTGGCCATAGCATTAGCATCATTCCAAGTAATGTTAACTACTGGAAAATCCTCTTCTTGAGTAAATCCTGTTTTATCCCATGCATACCGATTATTGCGACCCTCAAAGACTTCGTCATCAATAGTCTTTAAGTGAGTATCCAGTGGGTTAAATCCATATCCACCAGTACCATCTTGGATCGATTCAGGCATATATCCGGAGTTGGTCAAAAATAATTCAAATTGCTTAATAGTGACTGGGTGCCGTCCCATCCAAAATGATCTAGTGATGACCGCTTTATGCAATGGGCTTTCATCATGAAATTCAGACAGCCGAGTTAATTCATATTGAGGAAAATCTTGTCTTAGAGAGTTTTCCGTTTCATTACTGCCCATTAAGAAACTACCAGCAGGAATACAAGCAAATGCCATTCCTAAATGATTTTTAATTTCTTCCACAGAACCCATATTCATTAGCGACTCCTGCGCCCATAACCAAAGTCTTTATCTGGCTTTTTAGCATCCACATCAGCACCTATGGCGCGCATTGGTTTTTGACAATGCGGGCACGTAATTCCATCCCATTCATCTAAATACTCGCCAGAGTGACAAACCCTACAAGAAAGATCCCCGAGATAAGAGCTTGATAGGCTTAAGGGATCGGTAACCTTATATTCCTCAACATCCTTACATTGTCGACAAATCATTGGCACGCTCAAATAGCTACCACTTTTTTCTCTACCAATTGAACATATACAGTCAAACTTGCAGGCAGGACAAACAAATTTATATCTAGCCATAAATCTATCGCACTAATTCTTTTTAGATTGAATATCTAGACGCTTCATGCGAGCATCTTGAATCAGTAATTGCCTTTCTTGATTAGCAACTCCGATAGTGATTTTTTTAGAAATGAGATCTGC
>CAIUHY010000037.1 GCA_903899145.1 uncultured Actinomycetes bacterium | reverse complement strand
GTTTTGGAGACCGGAACTCTGGCCAGTTGAGCTACTGCCCTTCGAGCGTTGTTAAGACATGAGTGATCATGACCTATTGCAAGCGCCAGACCGAGGAGTCTAGAGCCCAGCATGCGTATCAGTAAAACCGGCTAAATCCCACGCTCACCAACGCCCCATGTTTGGCATACTCCCCCTATGAGCGAAAAAAAGCCCCGTATTTCTACTCGCATCGCAGCGATCACCGAATCAGCAACCCTAGCTGTCGATGCAAAAGCAAAAGCTCTTAAAGCTGCGGGGAAACCTGTCATTGGATTTGGCGCAGGTGAACCAGATTTCCCAACGCCTGATTACATAGTTGCCGCTGCAATTGATGCTGCGTCAAAAATTTCTAACCATCGCTACACGCCAACTCCAGGATTACCAGAACTCCGTGATGCAATTGTTGCAAAAACAAAGCGTGATTCAAACTATGTAATTACAGCAGATCAAGTACTTGTTACCAATGGTGGTAAGCAAGCGGTATATGAATCTTTTGCAACAATCATTAACCCAGGAGACGAAGTAATTCTTCCTTCTCCGTACTGGACTACATATCCAGAGTGCGTGAAACTTGCAGGCGGAATAAGTATTGAAGTCTTTGCTGATGAAACACAGAACTACTTAGTAAGCGTTGAGCAACTTGAAGCTGCTCGCACACCAAAGACAAAAGCTTTGCTCTTTTGTTCACCCTCTAACCCAACAGGTTCTGTGTATTCACAAGAACAAGTAAAGGCAATTGGTGAGTGGGCGCTTGCCCATGGCATCTGGGTAGTGACAGATGAAATTTATGAACACCTTCTCTATGAAGGAGCACAGGCACCAAGTATGCCTGTGCTTGTTCCAGAGCTTGCTGATCAATGCATCATCCTCAATGGTGTTGCAAAAACATATGCAATGACAGGTTGGCGCGTGGGTTGGATGATTGCTCCTAAAGATGTCATTAAAGCTGCAACAAATCTTCAATCACACTTAACATCAAATGTGTCTAACATTTCTCAGCGCGCGGCAATTGCTGCGCTCAGCGGAGATTTAAGCGCGGTTCATAAGATGGGTGAGGCTTTTGATCGCCGCCGCAAACTCATCGTGAAAATGCTGAATGAAATTCCTGGAGTTATCTGCCCAACTCCAACTGGGGCTTTCTATGTTTATCCATCAGTAAAAGGCGTATTAGGTAAAGAGATCCGTGGAAAGCGTCCCCAAACATCTGCAGAACTTGCAGCTCTCATCTTGGATGAAGCAGAAGTAGCCGCTGTCCCGGGTGAAGCGTTCGGACCTTCTGGTTACCTTCGTTTCTCATACGCACTTGGCGATGATGATCTTGTTGAAGGAATTACTCGCGTTCAAAAATTACTATCTGAGGCTAAATAATTTAAAGCTTAAGACCAACAAAATGAACTTCTGGTTCTAAAGTAATTCCAAATTTATCCTTAACTTTTGCTTGTGCACCTCTTGCAAGTTCGAGAATGTCATCTGCTGTAGCGCTACCTGCATTCATCAAAGCAAGAACATGTTTATCTGAAATCTTCGCCCCTAAAAGTGATTCACCTTTACTTACTCCTGCATGTTCCATAAGCCATGCTGCCGATGTCTTTACAGTTCCATCTGACTGTGGCCAACGCGGTGCATCTTCAGGAAGCTTTGCGGAGCTTTCTTTGGAAATAATGGGATTAGTAAAAAACGAGCCTGCGCTCCAGTTTTGATCAGAATAAAGCATTCCCTTTTTAGCACGAAGGCCAAGTACAGTGGAACGAACTTCCGTGATAGCTACACGCTCGCCTACTTGAACACTTAGTGCACTGGCTAACTCTTCATACTGAATTGGAAGTGAGGTCTCACCGCGACGTAGTTGAAAAGTGACATCTAAAATGACATAACGTTCAGGTTCCTTTTTAAATATGGAGGAGCGATAGGAAAAATCACAATCACTTGCCATAAAGGTGTGAATCTCTTTTTTCCTTCGGTCATATGTGCGAACACGAGCAATTACCTCTGCAACTTCATGACCATATGCACCAATATTTTGAATAGGTGCCCCGCCAACCGTTCCTGGAATACCACTTAAACATTCAAGGTTGGCAAGATCTTTTGAGATAGTAAATTCAACAAACTTGTCCCAATTCTCTCCTGAGGCAACTTGTAGCGTTCCACCACTGCAGGCATCAATCTCATATGAATTGCCCCGCGTCTCAACAATAAGCACTGTGCCATCAAATCCAAGGTCTCCTACTAATACATTTGAACCGCCGCCAAGTATTAATAAAGCCTCGTTGGACTCATCACATTCTTTTACTATTGCGACAAGCTCTTCTTCAGTTCTAGCATGAATAACGCGTTTAGCTGGGCCACCCACATGCAGGGTTGTTAAGTCAGAGAGATTCTCAGAATTGGCCATGGGATAAGGCTATCTTCGCTCAACCAAAATCTGATTTTTCCCGCGGAATCGATCTAGGATTCGATCGTAATTCTTCTTAGATTGGGTCTCACGAAAACTCTCTTCAGTGTCGTAATACCCATGATGGCGGCCTTGAACGAGTGGAAGTTCCATTTGCAATAAATGCCCTTGAGATTGACGAAGGCGGAGAGAAAATTCCATATCTGCGTTTCGATAATAAATAGCGCGAATATTAAATGCGCCACACGTCACTGCGGCATCGCGATTTAATGCCATGAAATAACTAAAGAGAACATCTACTTCTCCTGGGCCACGATCATCAACACTTCGCCATTCATCTTCAACATTTACTAAACCTCCATGCCACCCAACTGCTGCCCATTCACCACTTGTAAGGGCATTTAGCGCTGGTGTAATGGCATCACCGGTGAACTGAGTTGAAGGATCCATGATCACTACGTAATCACTCGGTGCTAGTTTCAAAAGTGCATTTGCTGCCTCGCCCCACCCAACACCGCCAGAGATCTGCGTAATAAATGTTCGCTCATCAAGTGCTTCTTCAAGGGGTGTGATATCTGGTGTTCCACTCACAATGACAAGGATTGCGCAATCATGTGGGGCATACTGCTTAATACTATTAATGCTTATGAGAGCGTCATCGCAAAAACCATCCACAACCATCGCTACTGAGATTGGGTATATATCTTTGGTGAAATTACGAAGATCACCAATGCGTGGGTAGTTTCTTATCTTGGCCATAATGCAATCAAGGCTATAGGGCGATGAGCGCCTTCGCCATTCCTAATACTTTTACCTCATTGCATATCGCGTTAATTTCAAGACGGATAGAACTTGTATTTACTTCGGTCACGGTTGCGCTCATAACCAATTCCACATCAGTATCAGCTGGGACTACAACTGGTTTTATGAACCTGGCTGAAAACTCTTTGACATTGGCACTTCCTGCGATTGTGCTGACATATTGGCCAGCCAATCCCATCGTATACATCCCATGAGCGATCACGTTTTCAAGGCCTACTGACTTTGCGATTTCTTCGTTCAAATGAATTGGATTGCGATCACCACTTGCCTCTGCATATATGACCAGCTTTTTGCGATTGATAATAAATATATACGGGGCTAATTCTTGGCCAACTGTGAAAGTACTCATCCTCGAAACACCAAAGTAGCCCAGGTTGATGCAACGAGTTTTGAATCAGATAGAAGATCTGCCTTAACACTTACGATTTCATTTCCTGCAACTACTCGGGCACTTTCAATTGTGCACTCACATGTAAGGCTCATCCCGGCAACTATTGGGGTATGAATTTCAAAGCGCTGGTCTCCATGGACTACACGCGTCCAGTCCAATCCGGAATCTTGCAAAAGTGTCTGTGATTGGGCCAGTGTTACTGTAATTCCAAATGTCGGAGGCGCAACTGAAATATTTTCTTCACCCAAAGCATGCGCAAAAGCAGTAATAGATTCTTGGGTAATTGTTGTGCTAGCTGCACCAGTGAAAGTGCGCCCGACTAGGTCGGGGTTAAGCATGTGTTATCGGGTTTCGCGATGAACTGTTGAAAGTTTGCAACGAGGGCAGAACTTCTTTAGTTCCATGCGGTCTGGATCGTTACGACGATTCTTTTTTGTAATGTAGTTACGTTCCTTGCACTCAACGCAAGCCATAGTGATCTTTGGGCGGACATCCGCGCTCTTGCTTGCCATCGTCGTGCTCCTTTAAATCGAACGTATAGAAAACTTAAGTGCAAAGGTTACTTCAAACCCATGCAATCGTCTAAATCACGCGTGGTTGGGCGTGATTTAGAGGTGAATTGGTAGCGGAGGCCGGACTTGAACCGGCGACACTGCGATTATGAGCCGCATGCTCTACCAAGCTGAGCTACCCCGCCAAGAGTAAATGCTTATGTAATTTTATTCTAAATAATTTCTAAAAGAATTCTAAACTTTTTCGAGCCCCCCAACGGAATCGAACCGTTGACCTCTTCCTTACCATGGAAACGCTCTACCAACTGAGCTAGGGGGGCGAACACTGCTTCAGGAAATGAGCGTACAGGTAGACTCGTTACCTAATGAAATTATCTTTTTCCTCGCGCAATATTGTGCTCTTTTCAGCCATCAGCCTGACCGCGGTAGCCATAGCAGCCGTAGGGTCTTACTTCTACGGTGAGAAAAAGGGTGTGGAAGAAAAGTTTCCAGCACTTACTGCCCATGCAGATTTGCCATTTAGGCCAATGGAAACTTTTGTAGATTCACAAAATATTTCTTTACCATCTGATAATTCTGCTTTCATGGATTCAACATGTCCCAAACTTTCTCCGACATGGGTACATGATGAAAACCAAAAACCTGGTGTAAATATGACGCCATCGATATGGAAAAATCTAGGATTATCTGCAGCTCAAGGTAGTGCGCTTTGGCTTGATCAGTCTTCCGTTTCTTGTGGGCAAAGTGTGAAAATTCATGCTGCTCTTTACGAATCTTACGGTAATAAAATAGTTCCAGGCCCTCGCTATTTCGCGGCATGGCGAATTGGTTATTATAACGGTGCTGGCGCCCGCGAAGTATGGCGCTCACCTAGGGTTAAATTAAAAGAACGAAAATCAACAACAATCCACGATGCCACTCGTTACACCGAAGCCAGATGGCCAGTATCAACAACTTTAACAATAGGAAATGATTGGACACCTGGTTTTTACCTCATCCTTTCAATTTCACCATTTGGCCAAGTTGAAAGTGCTGCACCACTTGTTGTACGAAGTCCAGTAGGTACATCAAAAATGGTCATGATGCAATCATTTTTAACATGGAATGCATATAACAGTTTTGGTGGACGCTCTACCTATGAAGGGCCAGGTAAGGATGGAAATAGTACCCGCGACCAACGTAGTCGTGTTGCATCATTTGATCGACCACTCTTGGGAAGCGGTGCGTTCTCAGTGCAGCGAGATACGATTCCTTTTATCCAATTTACAGAGCAACAAGGTATAAATATTGATCAAGTGAGTGATTTAGATATCAATCAATGGCCATCAATCATCACCAACTACAATTCGTTAATCATTGGTGGACATGCTGAATATTTCACCCACGGAATGCTTAATACTTTTATCGCTGCAAGAAATATAGGAATTAATATTGCCGTTTTTGGTGCGAATACGGCTTATTGGCAAACACGTTTAGAACCATCGCTTACAGGACCTGACCGCCATTTAATTATGTATCGAAGCGCGATACAAGACCCAAACACAAATGTTGATCAAGTGTCTATCCAATTTGCAGATCCCCGCATAAATACACCTTCGAATTTAATTACAGGTGAGCAAACAGATGGAGTTCATGTTTATGGAACACTCAAACCTGTCTCGATACCTCAGTGGTTAAAAGTTCCAAGAAATCAATCAATTACTGGTTTATCAAGCGACACTGAAGTTGAGAAAACAGTAACCAATAATGCACAGCCTCCTAATGTGCATGTGCTCTATAGCGGAACAATGACCAGACGTGATGCTACGCCTACTGCTTTTAAAACGACCCCTGTGGCACAGACAGACTGGATCGCCTTCCCCTCGGGAAGCGCAGAATTTAATGCAGGTATGACAACATGGAGTTGTCAGCTCAGTGATTCATGCGTGGATAGTGCTTATGAGACTCAATCACAAAAGCTCATACGCTCAATAACTTTACAAGTTCTGACATTGTGGCAACAAAGTGAAGTTGGTAAATTGCTCAAATGAGTTTCATACAGCACCACTCAGGGAAAATGCCACATTGGCATAAGCCGCATATCGGTGAGCACCGTTGGCCAGTTTCCTTTGTAGTTGGCGTTGTGATTATTTTGCAATATCTATTGCCCGCACCTATGTCACTCAAACTCCAGCCGGAGATATGCGTGATCGAAGCAAGTTTGATGGTAATTATGTTTGCCATAAAACCGGGGCGCATTAATCAGCACCATAAGCTCAGCTGGTGGCTTGGTATCGCCCTTGCTGCAGTGATGACAGTAAGTAATATTGCATCAGCAATTGATTTAGTAGATGGAATCATCCATTCAACCGTGAAAAGTCCAACAAACCTTCTTGCATTCGGTGGCTCTATCTGGCTGACAAATATTGTTGTTTTTACCCTCTGGTATTGGGAATTTGATCGTGGAGGCCCAGGAGCAAGAGCTGAGGCACTCATCCCATACCCCGATTTCTTATTCCCCCAGATGTCATCGTCGGAATATGCACCAGAAAACTGGAAGCCTGGTTTTTTTGACTATATGTATACCTCATATACAAATGCCAGCGCATTTAGCCCTACAGATGTATTACCTCTGAGCAGGTGGGCAAAGTTTCTTATGATGATTCAAAGTGCTACATCTTTAGTTATTGTTGGACTCGTTATTGCTCGCGCCGTTAATATCCTGCACTAACAATTAAAAGAAGAGGTAAATACTATGTCAAAAATCATAAACCCTGACGGTGAAGACTTTAAGATAAAAATTGATGAGAAAAAGTTGCAGGAAACACTAGATCCTCTCTCATATGATGTACTGCGCAATGGTGCAACTGAGCGCCCATTCACCGGTGAATACACAGATTCAGAAACTGTAGGCAGCTACCGCTGCAAAGCGTGCGGGAATGAATTATTTAAAAGTGAGACAAAATTTCACTCTGGGTGTGGGTGGCCTTCATTTTATGCTCCGACTAAAGATGATGCTGTAGTACTTATTGAAGATCGCTCACTTTCTCCACGAGTGAGGACTGAAGTTCGCTGCGCTAACTGCGGCTCTCACTTAGGGCATGTTTTTGAGGGTGAAGGCTACGGTGTACCAACAGATCAAAGATGGTGTATCAACTCTGTTGCTCTAGTTCTTGAACCTAAGTAATTATTTAATAAATCTCTCGTAGTCAACTTTTATACAACGGTCTTGAATAACCTTTAGCCCTGCCTGCACGCCACGGCTTGCGGTTGCGTCATCAACAAGGCCAAGTTGCATCCACATCGTCTTTGCCTTCACAGCAATTGATTCATCAAGCACTACTGGCATATCTGCAACATTTCTAAATACATCGACGATATCGACCCATTCTGGTACTTCTGCCAATGAGCGATAGACAGGAAATCCGAAGAGGGTAGTAATCCTTGGATTAACGAAGAAGAGGTTGAAATGCGAATGATCAAGCAGCCACTCGGTCACTCCATAGACCGGCCGATGAGGATCATCTGATGCCCCCACAATTGCAACGTTCTTTGAACTCTGCAAAATAGAAGCGATCTCATCATCTGTGGGGGCGATCCATCCAATTGGCATGGAGTGAGTCTAGATTGCCAATTCATTCAGCGCCTGAAATGTCCGATTTCCAGGATTCCAATCTGAGGAATTCTTGAGGAAAATCCGTGTTTCAGGTTGCAAACCTTTCGCACCTATTGGATTATTTGTTCATTCACAGCGAGGTGTCTCACGTTCCCCACGTGGCCTCACCGCTCCTAGCTAACTAGCCCTGGAGGCCCTTTTAGATGCTACAACTATCAAATAACCAATGGAGCTCGCTATATAACATCTTCTCCTTTGGTCTTATCTCAATGATTGCCTGCACAGTGTTCACACTTGTGTCGCAGTCACGCGTAGCTGCGAAATATCGCAACGCGCTAGTTATGTCTTCAATGGTGAC
>CAIUHY010000036.1 GCA_903899145.1 uncultured Actinomycetes bacterium | reverse complement strand
CTGCTCGTTCGAGTCATCAGGTAGGTTGCTTGATCACGCAAGCAATTGCGCGACTAGATGGATGGTGATCCATTCGCGAAAGCGAAGGACAGGATCCGGCTTATAGGGCGACTCTTCTTTATTTTTAATAAACATGCGAGTGGTCATATGATTAAATCAGCACATGTATATCCCTAGGCATTTTCAGCCGAGCGATAAAGCAGCCCAAGAATTCTTGTCACAAATTGAATCGGGACATTTAGTAAGCAATACCGAGAAAGGTCTTATATCGACCCTACTGCCTTTAATTTATGACAAAGAAACTAATTCTCTTTTGGGGCATGCAGCAAAACTCAATGATCAAGTTTCTTTACCAACTAATCAAGAGGCACTTGTTATCTCAATGCTTAATGAAACCTATATTTCTCCAAATTGGTATGCATCTAAAGAGGAACATCACAAAGTTGTGCCTACTTGGGATTACATGTTGGTTCATGCATATGGTCAGTTGGTAATACACAACGATCCAGATTGGATTTTGAATCAAGTAACCCGTCTTACTAATCACTTTGAAGCAAGCCAATCTAAACCTTGGAACGTTGATCAGGCTCCGACAGATTATGTTGATGGGCAGATTAGAGCCATTGTTGGAATTGAACTTAAAATCAACCGCATTGAGGCTTCATTCAAGATGAGTCAAAACAAATCTAAGGCGGATTTGGATGGGGTAATTGCTGGGTTGCAAAAAGCTGACAAAGTATCTATCTCAGAAGCGATTGATGCTTTAAGGCAAGAGGAAAGGAAGTAAACTTTCTAGTTTTCTTTCCGGCTTATAGGGCGACTCTTCTTTATTTTTATAGTTCGTGAACTCAATTCACGCTCACTTTGCCTAAAAATGTTTGTACAAGTTGCTGCATAACCTGTCGCAGATTTAGATGTTTCTATGGGGAATCGATGGGCAAATATGGGCAGTTTTATGGGCAACTTTCTAACTTAATTACTTCCAATACTGAAGCGTAAGGTCTAGCCTTCCAAGTAGATGCACGGTTTAACCGTTCTCACTTCGCAGAGTGTGGGCTTAGCCCAGAACCTCAAAACATTGAGGTGAAATCTACGGAGAGGTAGATTCACATGCGTAAACTTTCTATTCTTGCTTGCTTCATTCTTCTTGCTGCACCGCTAGCAATAACTCAAGCCAACGCTGCAACACCCAAACTTGGAGGCGCTTGTTCCAAAGTTGGTAGCTTCGGTGAAGCTCCCAATATTAGATATGTATGTGCGAAAATTGGTGGGAAGCTTGTATGGCAACAGTGGAATAAACCTTCGTCGAATAACAATTCTGCAAATAAGAGTGGTGCAACGACATCGCAGTCTGGGACTTCAGCATCCTTGTTGTGGAAGAGCATCCACGCACCGACTGCGGCGAAGAGAGCTCCTGCAGTAAGAAATGCCGAAGGAATTGTGTGGAAGAAGGCGGCAACCGCAGTTGAGTTACCCAAGACCTTGAAGATGCTTGTGAGTTCTGCGCGTCCACGAGCGCCATTCAAGACATATCCAACTGGATGTTGCATAAATGCGTTGGCTGCCAGAATGAAGTAGGCAGAGAGAAGTGTTCCCGTGGCTGCCAACCAGATAGATGCTAAGTGCAACTTCTTTGGGAGACGATCCCATCCAAAGATCCACATTCCAAGGAATGTGCTCTCCAAGAAGAAGGCGAGCAAGCCCTCCATTGCAAGTGGTGCACCGAAGATATCTCCGACAAAACGGCTATATGAGGACCAGTTCATTCCGAATTGGAACTCTTGAACGATCCCTGTCACAACGCCGATGGCGAAGTTAATTAAGAAGAGTTTCCCAAAGAACTTGGTTGCCCGGAGGTACTTGTCCTTATGTGTGCGATACCAAGCGGTTTGAAGGCCTGCTACTAAGAAGCCAGAACCGATGGTGATCGGCACGAAGATGAAGTGGTAGACGGTCGTGATACCGAATTGCCATCTGGCAAGGTCTAATGCGCTCATTAATTTCCCCTATCTGATGGGGGAATCTTGGCAAAAGGCACAGTGATTACACAGGTAAAAGGCGAGTGCTATCCCTACAAGGAGTGTGTTTTACGCCAACTTTAGGCAGTTTGTCGGCGATTATTGCTGGTTACTCTTTAAGGGAGTCGCCAATTCTCGGGGTTTGCCAGAGAGTTAAGACCTGTAGCGTGATTGATTGAATGAGATCGCGCGAAGCTGGTCTAAATGGAAGGTCTATGCACGCCTCACTCAGTTGGCAACTCCAGGTGCTCATTCCTGCATTAAAGACAGCGCTACCTGATGGAAATGAGATCCAGTCAACCTGACCAACTGGAGTTTTGGTGATCTCCTTATGGCTGGCCACATCACGCCAATCCAGCACCCCGCTATAAAGGATATGTACGTTGGGCGGTTCGGCGGCATTTGGAGTGACCGCCTCCACCTCCGAGTCCGAGGAGAGCCCAGCAATTGGAACTGTCGGTGGAACGTGAAGCCAGAGTGGAATCTTTACCGGGGTGAGCGTTCCATAAACGTGGACCCCGCTGGTCTGCTCGCCGGAGATAAGACTTGGGGGAGTATTGATCCGTTTGTTACCAAATTCGATAGTGACCTGATCCAAATTTCGATTTGGGTCCTCGGTCGCTGTCCTATACATAACCACATGGCGGTCGGGTCCATACTTTGAGGGCTCTAGTCGGGTCTGCCAGTAGGCGGTGTTTCCACCCAAGATTGCAATGTTGGTACCTAGATTTCTATCAGCAATCAGGGTCTTAAACATTCTATTTGTGAAGTACTCAGCGTGACCGCCAATAATGATTCCAGAATATTTGGTGGTGATAGAGGGCCACTGATTAATATCGAGATCTGACTCTTGATCAACATTCAACCCTTGCTTCTCCACGAACTGAACAAATGGAATTGCATCGCGTTGGACCGCGTATGAGCCGCTGCCGACTAAAGGACGATCAAAGGAGACCAGACGACTGCGCTCATCAACATCAGAAATTCCATCTTTGCCCGGTCCTAGGTAGCCAGATCGACCTCCAAAACTGTTGTACATCTGCCAGGTCAAGAATGAATGCATCATCACCAATTTTGAGGACCCGATTGGACTGCGCACGACGAGCGGTGCAGCAT
>CAIUHY010000035.1 GCA_903899145.1 uncultured Actinomycetes bacterium | reverse complement strand
TCTGTTGTGAAAAAGAATGAGGACAAGACCAGGGATCAGGTGGCTCGCACCATCCTTGAAAATGGACCTCTGACAGCAGCGGATTTAGCGCAGAAGCTTGGCCTGACACCTGCTGGAATTAGACGTCATCTGGATTCACTTGTTGATGAGAGTCTTCTCTCATCTAAAGAGCCCTACAGAACACTTGATTCAGAACGAGGACGTGGGCGCCCTTCTAAAGTATTTGCAGTAACTGATTTAGGACGCGAAAAATTTGAGAGTGCATACGATGACCTCGCTGTGTCAGCACTTAGGTTCATGGCATCTGCAGTTAGTCCAAATCTTGTCAAAGAATTTGCAACTACAAGAAGTGAAGATATAAAAAAGCGACTCATCAAAAAATTCTCCACCTTAAGAACTCGTGGGAAGAAGATTGATGAGTTGGTAACTTTTTTATCTGCCGAAGGTTATGCCGCCACTCAAAAACAGAATTCAGCAGGAGTTGAGTTGTGCCAGCATCACTGCCCTATTGCTCACGTTGCCGCACAATTTCCAGAACTCTGCGAAGCTGAAACCAATGCCTTTTCAGAATTACTTGGAACTCACGTTCAAAGACTTGCCACTATTGCCCACGGTGATGGTGTCTGCACCACATTTATTCCAACAGGATCAACACCTCCAAGAAAGAGAGTCAACGCATGAGCCAGACATCCCTACACCCAGAGCTTGATGGTATTGGTAATTATGAATATGGCTGGTCAGACAAAGTTGATGCGGGTAGTAACGTTAAGCGTGGACTAGATGAGGATGTTGTCCGCGATATCTCATCAAAAAAGAGTGAGCCACAATGGATGCTTGATTTACGCCTTAAAGGCTTAGCGCTCTTTGAAAAGAAGCCAATGCCAAGTTGGGGATCAGACTTATCAGGAATTTTCTTTGACACGATCAAATATTTTGTTAGATCAACTGAGAAGCAAGCAACTTCATGGGAAGAGCTTCCAGAAGATATTCGCAATACATATGATCGCCTTGGTATTCCTGAAGCTGAAAAAAATCGCCTTGTTTCAGGCGTTGCTGCTCAGTATGAATCTGAAGTGGTTTATCACTCAATCCGTGAAGATTTAGAGAAGCTTGGCGTTATTTTTGTTGATACTGACACCGCTCTTAAGCAGCACGAAGAACTTTTTAGAGAGTATTTTGGAACCGTAATCCCAGTCGGCGATAATAAGTTTGCCGCACTTAATACTTCAGTATGGTCCGGTGGTTCTTTCATCTATGTTCCTAAAGGTGTCCACGTTGATATTCCTTTGCAGGCATATTTCCGCATCAACACAGAGAACATGGGTCAATTCGAGCGCACATTGATCATCGCCGATGAAGATTCATATATTCATTATGTTGAAGGCTGCACAGCGCCTATTTATTCTTCTGATTCACTTCACTCAGCGGTCGTTGAGATTATTGTGAAGAAGAATGCTCGAGTTCGTTACACAACCATTCAAAACTGGTCTAATAACGTTTATAACTTGGTAACAAAGCGTGCAACATGTGCTGAAGGTGCAACCATGGAATGGATTGATGGAAACATCGGCTCAAAG
>CAIUHY010000034.1 GCA_903899145.1 uncultured Actinomycetes bacterium | reverse complement strand
TGTCTACGGTGATGACCCAACAGCAAATTCACTTGAGGAACGCGTTGCAGCCATGTTTGGAAAAGAGGCTGGGCTTTTTACACCCTCTGGATCAATGGCAAACCAACTAGCAATTCGTCAATTAGTTAAACCTGGTGAAGAACTGCTTACAGAAACTTTCTCTCATATTGTTCGCGCCGAACTTGGCGCAGGGGCAGTATTTAGTGGAATCACAACTCGCACATGGGAATCTGCCCGTGGATTACTTCACGCTGCAGATCCACTTCGTATTGCTCGCCCAGATTCAGGTCCCTACCAAGTTTCAACTACAGCTATAGCTGTTGAAAATACACACAATTTTGGTGGCGGAACAGTACAGCCATTATCAGAAATTAAGACTCTTCGTACTGAAAGTCTCAAGATTGGTTTGACCATGCACTTAGATGGAGCTCGCATCTGGAATGCTCATATTTCATCAGGTGTTGACTTCATGGAATATGGAAAATATTTCGACACTATCTCTGTATGTCTATCAAAAGGACTTGGTGCACCTGTCGGCTCACTCATGCTCTCAGATGCAACACGTATTACATCAGCTAGACAGTGGCGCAAGCGCTACGGCGGAGGAATGCGCCAAATAGGAATTTTAGCTGCTGGTGCTCACTTTGCTCTTGATCATAATATTGCACGAATAAAAGATGATCACACTCGTGCGAAGTCCATTGCTAAGGCATGCGCAGCAGTTGTGTCATCGACAATTAATCCTGCAGAAGTTGAGACAAATATTGTGGCACTTGATCTCACATCCCTTCCAATTACCGCGAGTGAACTAAACACCCAACTTAAAGAGAGTGGAATCTTGGCAAGCGCCCTAGGACCAAATTTCTTGCGATTAGTGACGCATTTGGATATTTCAGATAGTGATATTGAGAAAGTGAATTTCGTATTACCTGGACTACTTGAGAGCGCCCTCAAAAAGAAGTAACTCTTCTTTGACATCTAAGCCATACGCATAATTTCCAAGGTTTCCCCCGGTTTTCACAACGCGGTGGCAAGGAATAATCGGTGCAATCAAGTTACGCGCACATGCATTTCCTGCTGCTCTTACAGCGCTCGGTGAACCTGCTCTCTTGGCAAGCTCGGCATAACTCATTGTCTTACCAGCAGGAATCTTGCGCATAATTTTCCATACTTCCTGTGAATATTCAGGACCTGGCTGACGTGTTTTTATTGCGTTGATTGCAGTGAGGTCGCCATCAAAATAATCTTTTACTAGATCGCTGATAATAGGAATATTGCGAACAACCTTAATTTCACGCTCTTGATCTGTTGGATCCATCCGGGTAACTAAATCATCAAAGCTTTGAAAGCCTGCGCCAAGAAGGATATGTTCATGAGCAATTAAAAACAGAGTGCCTACTGGCGTCTTGGTAGAAGCGCTAAGAAGCATGCGGAAAGTCTAATGCGTTTAGCGGTCTCGCAACATTTCGGCAACTAAGAATGCAAGCTCGAGAGATTGAGTATGGTTCAAGCGTGGATCGCACGCTGTCTCATAGCGGTCTGCTAAATCAGCCTCAGATATTTGTTCTCCTCCGCCAACACACTCGGTAACATCATCACCGGTTAATTCAATATGGATTCCCCCAGGATGTGTACCGAGCTTCTTATGGACTTCAAAGAAGCCGCGAACTTCATCTAAGACGTCATCAAATTTACGTGTCTTGTACCCACTTGGCGCCTCATATGTATTGCCATGCATCGGGTCACATACCCATAGAACTATTGCACCTGACTTAGTCACTGCTTCCACTAATGCCGGTAACTTCTCACGAATAAGCCCAGCACCCATGCGAGTAATGAAAGTAAGGCGACCTGGTTCATTTGTTGGGTTTAGCTTTGCAACCATGGCGAGTGCATCTTCTGGAGTGGTCTTCGGCCCAAGCTTGATACCAATTGGGTTTTGAATCTTGCTTGCAAAATCCATATGTGCGCCATCAAGTTGTCTAGTGCGCTCTCCTACCCAAACAAAGTGTCCAGAAACGTCGTAGGCGTATCCTGTTCGCGAATCGATGCGTGTGAGAGCTTTTTCATATTCCAAAATTAATGCTTCGTGGCTTGAATAGAAATCAACCTTTTTAAAACTCTCTGGGTCAACTCCCGCAGATTTCATAAACTCAAGGGCTCGTCCAATTTCATTAGCCATCTGTTCATATCGCTGACTAAAGCGTGGATCATTAGCAAATCCTTTATTCCACTCATGGACCTGGCGAAGATCGGCAAAACCACCTTGTGTAAAAGCTCGGACTAAATTCAAAGTTGCAGCAGAGGTGTTGTATACCTGAACTAAGCGCTGTGGGTTTGGCATGCGAGACTCAGGAGTGAATTCAATATCATTGACGGCGTCTCCTCGGTATGCAGGAAGTGTTACATCCCCACGAGTTTCGGTGTCATTGCTGCGCGGCTTAGCAAATTGCCCTGCCATGCGGCCGACTTTGACAACAGGCAAGCTTGATGCATATTGCAATACAGCAGCCATCTGTAAGATTGTTTTAATGCGATTACGTATTGAATCTGCTGTTGCAGCAGAAAATGTTTCTGCGCAATCTCCCCCTTGTAACCAAAATGCTCGTCCTGCTGCAGCTTCAGCAACTTTTGCTTTTAAGTTGTCACACTCACCAGCGAAAACTAGAGGGGGAAGTTTCTTGAGCTGCTCAACAGCTTCTCTAATAGGAGCACCACTTGGCCCATCAGGCCACTGTGGCTGTTGAGCAGCTACAAGGCCAGGGGTGAAAAGTGTGTCGAGGTTAGTCATTAGATAATTCTAGGGAAGTGGTCTGCTGCCGCGGGCAACATTTATCCGAAGAAAACCTCTGCCTCTGCATATAGCGCTGGATCGACAAGCTTAAGTTCACCTGTAGCCGAGGCTAAAGGCACACGAGCAATATTTGTTCCGTGAAGTGCAACCATCTTGCCCCAGTCACCCTCATGAGCAGCAGTAATCGCATGCAACCCAAATCGAGTTGAGAGAACACGGTCAAAAGCGGTCGGTGAACCACCACGCTGAATATGGCCAAGGACTACGGTGCGTGTTTCTTTTCCAGTCTTTGCTTCGATCTCTTGCGCTAGCCAATCACCAATTCCTGATAGTTTCACGTGCCCAAAAGCATCCAATGTTTGATCCTTAATCTTCATATCCCCATCTTGGGGAATCGCACCTTCTGCAATAACGATGATTGGGGCAAAGCCATCTTCAAATCGTGAATTAACCCATGCGGCAACTTTGTCGGTTGAGAATTTAATTTCAGGGATCAAAATACATGTGGCACCACCTGCAATACCTGAGTGCAAAGCAATCCACCCAGCATGGCGACCCATCACTTCAACAACAAGCGCGCGATGGTGTGAACCAGCAGTTGTATGAAGTCTATCAATTGCATCTACTGCAATATTGACCGATGTATCAAAACCAAATGTGTAGTCAGTATTGCTCAGGTCGTTATCAATTGTCTTTGGCACACCAATGACTTTTACGCCGAGTGCATCAAGCTTTGTAGCAACACCTAGAGTATCTTCCCCGCCGATAGCAATAAGTGCATCAATACCCATTTTCTTTAAATTTTCTTGAATCTTTTCTACGCCACCATCAATTTTAAATGGATTGGTCCGTGATGATCCAAGAATTGTTCCCCCTCGTGGCAAAATTCCACGAATTGCATTGCGATCTAGCGGCATTGTTAGGCCCTCAAGAGGCCCCTTCCAACCATCACGGAACCCAACGAATTCATATCCATAATCGCGGATACCTTTACGCACTACTGCGCGAATGACTCCATTGAGACCTGGGCAATCTCCGCCACCTGTTAGTACTCCAAAACGCATTTCCACTCCTGGTTCTTAAACCTGCTAGGCACGACCATTAATTCTGAAAAATGGGCTTACTAGATAACCATCATTGACGTGCGCAGTCTACCCTTGCGGCATGGGACTTGGGTGAAGTTACGCATATTCAAAGTAAGCCAATGGCTGAAGTAATGGACCACTCACCTGCTCTACGTGATCGAACACAAGGTTGGTACACAATAACCCGATAGCATTACTAAATGTCTAAAGCATCGTGGTTTAAATTTCTCATTGTTGGGGTTCTATGGGGCGTCCCATATCTCTTCATTAAAGTAGCTGTTGCCCCTGGAGAATTCACTCCTGCTTTTCTTGTCTTTGGACGCCTTGTAATAGGTAGTGCATTATTGCTTCCACTTGCCATTCATAGAAAAACTTTATTCCCGGCACTCAAGGAACTCAAATGGATCGCTCCATATGCGATCATTGAAATTTGCCTCCCTTGGTATTTCATTAGCTCAGGTGAGCGCAAAATAACATCAGGTCTTGCGGGGCTATTAGTAGCGACTGTCCCCTTTTGGGCAAGCCTTGTTATGGCTTTTAATGGAGACAAAACTGTCTGGCAAGCAAAACGCTTGGCAGGAATGGTTATTGGTTTTATTGGGATTATTTTAGTTGTAGGAATCGAAAGCTTGAGTGGAAATCAAAGCTTAAGTGCGATCATTTTCATTCTCTTTAGCTGCGTATGTTACGCGATCGCTCCTGCTACTTTAAATGTGAAAATCCCTCATATTGACGGTACAGCCATTAATGCGATTGCTATGGCAATTTCTGGAGTTATTTATTTACCATTTGCAATCGTGCAATTCCCAACATCAATGCCTTCACATAATGCAATCTATTCCCTAATCGCACTTGGTATTTTTCCTACAGCAATGGCATTTGTTCTCTATTTCCAAGTAATGAAAGATCTCGGCCCCGCAAGATCATCAATGGTTACATACCCAAATACAGTTTTTGCTGTACTTCTAGGAATCTTTTTCCTTCATGAGAAATTTACTTTAGGTATTGGTCTTGGTCTGCCACTTGTCCTGATCGGTTCTTACTATGCCACTCGAAAAAGTAAAATTACTCAGTAAATCCCAAACGTGCTAAAGCCTTAGGATCTCTCTGCCACTCTTTACTGACCTTTACATGCAATCCTAAATATGACTTTGCATCTAAAAACGTTTCGATGCCCGCTCTTGACCGTATACCAATATCTTTTAACCGTGAACCTTGTGGGCCAATAATGATTGACTTCTGACTATCTCTTTCAACATGGATGGTTGCATGAATATCAAAAAAGTTCTTTCCTTCGCGTTTACTCATCTCGTCAATAGTAACCATCACGGAATGCGGCAGCTCCTCATATAAATCCTCAATCGCTGCTTCACGAATCAACTCAGTAATATGCAACTCGGCTGCTTGATCAGTATTAATATCCTCGGGGTATAAAGATGGAGATATTGGAAGTGACTTCACAAGTAAATCCATCATCAACTGAGTTTGCTCTAAGTTTTTTGCTGATAGCGGAACAATCTCATCAACATTCAATTTATTGCGAGCAATAAAATCTGAAACTTCAGCAAGTTTTGATATCAGACCATCATTTTTCGCTCTATCTACCTTTGTCACTGCAATATAAAGATGGCGGATATGCCCAAGTTGTTTGACGATGTATTCATCTCCTGCGCCAATCGCCTCATCGGCTGGTAGGCATAAAAGTGCTACATCGACGGATTCTAAGTTCTCACTCACCATTGCATTCAGACGAGTTCCCAGCAATGTCTTTGGCTTATGTATACCTGGTGTATCTACGACAATGATTTGAAAATCTGGCCGAGAAATGATGCCCCGAATCGGGTTGCGTGTTGTGTTTGGGTGAGCAGAGGTAATGACAATCTTCTTGCCTACTAAGGCATTTACTAGAGTTGATTTGCCAACATTTGGACGTCCAATAACCGCAACGAAACCTGCGCGGTGCTCTGATGTCATGGCAGTAGTCTCTCACTTTTAACTAAGTGGCCCTACCAACTCCATCAAATCATCAACTGATGTCACTAACTCCGCCGTGTGATCAGCGATTAATCGATGGCAACCATCGCTGGTTGATGAGGTGATCTCTCCAGGTATTGCCATTACTAGGCGAAGGATTTCTGCTGCATCTCTTGCTGTCCGAAGTGAACCGCTACGAACAGCAGCTTCAACGACGAGTGTTCCCTTAGAAAGAGCTGCGATGATGCGGTTTCGAATGAGAAATCTAGGTGATGATGCTTTGGTGAGAGGGAGAACTTCAGAGATGAGCAAACCACTTTCCTGCATCTCTCTAAACAATTTCAGATGCGTGCTTGGATACAGAGAGCTCACCCCAGAGCCAAGAACAGCGACTGTGGATCCTGACACACTCAGTGCGCCTCTATGCGCACAAGCATCAATTCCGACAGCTCCCCCACTTACAACGGTCCAACCTTTAGCACTCATGCCTGCTGCGAATTCTGTTGAAATACCCATGCCATAACTTGATGGCTTGCGAGTTCCAACTATTGAAATGGATCGTTCAAGTTTTCCAAGCACATCAACATTGCCTTTAACGATTAAAGACATGGGAGGAACATAAAGATCGTTAAGCATTGTTGGCCAATTAGGGCTCTTTGGTGTTATGAGTACTGCCCCACTTGCACATATCTGACTTTCAATCTCGGTAGTATTTAAACTCTCAAATCTTTGAGCAAGACTCATGGGGGCTTGTGAAATATCTGAATAAGCGCCAGAACTAATACGATCAACCAAGAGTTCTGCTCCTAGTTTTGCTAACTCTTGGCTCCAATAACGAGAGCCACCCTCAAAAAGGCCAAGCAATAAGGCGTATGCACGTTCTTCATCATTCATGAAGGACAACGCTAATTAGATCAGATATCCGCTTGATAAAAAAGAAAGTGCTCTGTGGATAGATTTTGCCTGTGGCTACAAGAGCGCAGCTATATTAGAAAATGACCTACGGTGGATTGGGCATACTCCTAAAGTATTAATTGCTGCTGTATGAGCAGCAGTTATATAGCCCTTGTGTCTTGCAAAGCCATATCCGGGGTATATATCGTCGCAAGCAATCATGATTTTATCCCGATATACCTTTGCCAAAATTGATGCAGCGCTAATTGAAAGTGCAACTTGATCGCCTTTCCATACGGCCAAATTTGGGATTGCAAGGCCTTCAATAGAATATCCATCGGTTAATACATAATCGGGCGTGACCTCTAGAGCGTTAATTGCCCTACGCATTCCTTCAATATTTGATTTATGTAAACCCATACGGTCAATCTCCTCAGGTGAAATTTCAATAATGGAATAAGCGA
The DNA here is from genome assembly GCA_903899145.1 of uncultured Actinomycetes bacterium. GTDB lineage: Bacteria > Actinomycetota > Actinomycetes > Nanopelagicales > Nanopelagicaceae > PALSA-747. The sequence goes on along the minus strand of CAIUHY010000034.1, from coordinate 5,570 downwards.
TCGACTCTGATTTCACAACATCAAATAATTCTTCACGGACTTTTTCGCTGAGAGCTTTGGAGTCTTTCACTCGTGAAAGTGCTGACGAACTAGGGTCTTTAAGGATTGTTGCTGCAATAACTAAGGGACCAGCACACGGTCCTCTTCCTGCTTCATCAACACCTGCGATGCGCGATATACCAGATGCGTAAAGCTTGCTTTCAATCATTATTTACTTCTTGACGGGCACTTTCGATAAATCATGTCCAACAGGTAAAAACTTAGCGTGATTAAAAGGCCATACGACCCACTCAGCTCGTCCGACAACGTCACCAAGTGGAACCATGCCATGGTGAACATCTTCTGTGTGAAAACGTGAGTCAGCGCTATCACCGCGGTGATCACCCATAACCCAGATAAATCCCTTTGGGACGGTAACGCTAAATTTTGAATCACTAGGTGAGTTACCGGCAAAGATATAAGGCTCGCTGAGTGAAACCCCGTCGACAACTAACTCACCTTTGGCATCACAACACATAACAATATCTCCGCCAACGCCAATCACTCGTTTAATCAAGTATTGAGTTGCAGGATCTGGCAAGACACCGACGTCAACGAGCCCGCTTTTAATATCTCTAACTATGCGAGAACCCGTTGAAGTTTGAGCAGTTCCTAGCCAGTTACTTGGGTCTTTGAATACAACTACTTCACCACGGCGAATATCACTGAAAATATTTGCGAACTTATTAACAGCAATCCGGTCACCAATTTGTAGGGTGTTTTGCATAGAACCAGATGGAATAAAGAAGAAATGAATAAAGAATGTCTTTACGACAACTGAAACAACTAGTGCAGCAACGATGACTACCGGGACTTCTCGAAGCAGTGAACCCTTCTTAGGAAGGCGCATAAAAGTAGTGCTTAGGCTTGTTCAGTCGCAGGAGCTGCCTCATCGGCAACTGGCTCTACTTCTGCAACTAGTTCTTTTTCAATAACACGAACTGCTTCAGCCTCTTCAACTACTTCTACGGTTTCAACAGGTGCTTCAACAACAGCAGCCACCTCTTGAGGGGTTTCAAATGTTTCAACTACTTCTTCAACAAATACTTCTTCGGTAATGAATTCATTGTTAGCACCGCGACGCTCTTTAATCTTAGATGCTTTACCGCGAAGATCGCGAAGGTAGTAAAGCTTTGCGCGGCGAACATCACCACGGCGAACCATTTCAAACTTTTCAATAACAGGTGTATGCACTGGAAATGTGCGCTCTACTCCCACACCGTAGGAAAGTTTACGAATTGTGAAGGTCTCGCGAACTCCAGCACCTTGACGGCGGATTACAACACCTTGGAAAACCTGAATACGGCTCTTGCTTCCTTCGATAACTCGAACGTGTACCTTTATTTCATCTCCTGGACGGAAACTGATTACTCCCTTACGAAGGGAAGCGGCATCAACCGCATCTAACACGTTCATGGGTATTCCTTTGCTCTTAAAACTACATAAGGCCGAGATAAGCAGGTCGCCTTCTGGCAGGTGACCTATCTTGCCATAAGGCACACTCAGTGAACAAACCGAGGAGAACTACCCGATCTCCCTGACTAACTGAGCGTACAGCGATGGTCCAGCCGCGATAGTCATCTCCCTGTTTGCTGGCCCACCATTTCGACCACTCATCAGGGCTCCGGCTTCTCGTGCGATCAAACCACCAGCTGCAATATCCCATTCATGGAGTGATGATTCAAAAAAAGCATCAACTGCTCCACTTGCAACAAAACATAAATCGACTGCACCTGCGCCACCTCTGCGGATATCACGCACTCGAGGAACTAGATTAGCGATAAATTTTCCTTGGGCGACGCGCTCCTTTAAATCATATGAAAATCCTGTTCCGATAAGAGCATCAGATAAGTCCACCGGGTCATTACATTTAATCGGCTTATTATTAAGAAAAGCACCATCGCCACGGCTTGCGTGCCAAAGCGAGGAAAGCGATGGAGAATAAACAGCACCTACTAATACATCTTTCTCATCTTTTGCGGCGATGCTTACATTCCATCCTGGATATCCATAAAAGTAATTCACAGTTCCATCAATAGGGTCAATCACCCATGTAATTCCAGATGTACTTGCTCTATTTGATCCCTCTTCACCGATGATTCCATCATCAGGGCGGGCTTTAAGAATTTCACTCACAATAAGTTTTTCACTTGCCAAATCCATCTGAGTAGCAAAGTCGCGGACATTTGTCTTTTGGCTAAGATGAAAATTATCAGGCCGGGCGGAGATGAGTTCTCCTGCTTTGCGAGCAATATCTATGGCTAAAGCTAATAATTCACGCCTCAACGATAGATCACTATCTGACTTATCTGTGCCCATGGCTAGAATCTAGGCATGTTCACGCCCTACCGCAAACTCTTTGCCACACCAGGCGGACTGAAATTTTCTTTGGCAGGCTTTTTTGCCAGATTACCTATTTCCATGACTTTTCTATCAATCACATTTGTCATCGTTCATGTGAAACACTCCTACACTCTTGCCGGAACGGTATCTACGGGAGCATCTGTAATCTCAGCGATCGTAGGGCCTACATGGTCTAGATATGCCGACCGATTAGGGCAACGCAAAGTTCTTCGATTTGTCATTCCTTTTAATGTGCTCTTTGATCTTCTCTTTTTGTTCACGATCTACAACCACGCCCCCACATATGTGTGGATGACCTTCATCTTCTTAGCGGAAAGTTTCTGGCCAAATATTGGTGGGCTTGTAAGGCGCCGTTGGCTCTGGACACTCGGAGATGACCGTTCCCTTATCAACACTGCCTACTCATTTGAGGCATTAGTTGATGAAATCATTTTCATTATCGGCCCCCTCATAGCATCCCTGGCAGCAACTTTTATTGCTCCCTTTGGTGGCATGCTTTTTGCGATGATCTTTATGACAACCGGTATGACGGCCTTTATTAGCATGAAAAAAACAGAGCCACCATTGTTTGCAAAAGTGGAGGGGGAAAAGCATGAACTTGTGATCAAGATGCGAGCGGTGCAGGCAGTCTTCTTCCCATTTATATTTATGGGAGCATTCTTTAGCTCACTCACTCTTGTTGTTGTTGGATATACCCAGCAACACAACGCCAATTCCTACACAGGACTTGTCCTGGCAATTTGGGCCGCAGGCAGCGGAGTTGCCGCGATCTTTAACGGCTCCATCAAATGGAAGATTTCAGATTCACAGCGCTTCATTCGAAACATGATGGTGATTGCCGTTGTTTCAATTCCGCTTCTCTTTGTTCACTCAATTTTGATACTTTCCATTGCGTTATTCATCTCTGGGTTTGGCGTTGCTCCGCTCATAGTTGCTGGTTACGGCGTGGCAGAGAAATCTGTGCCTTCCGCCAAAGTAACGGAAACTTTGGCATGGGTTATCGCCGGTCTTGCGCTAGGTGGGGCCATTCCAGGACCTCTGACGGGCCACATCATCGACTCCAAGGGCGCGGGATCAGCTTTCATTGTTCCCTTCGTATCCCTGGTTCTTGCCAACCTCGCCCTACTACCTTATATAAAAACTTGGCGCCGTATCTCCTCGCATTAGTTTTTTTCAGCGCAAGGTATGGCACTCTTTCCCCGTGAGTGATTTAAGGCTGATCGGCCGATCTGAAGATGGCAGTGAGCTAGTGCTGCAGGATGCAGAAGGACGCGTCTACTCCCTGCGTATCGGCGATCAACTCCGTGCTCTGATCAATCAACCACGGCTTGTCTCTGTTGAAGATTACGATCAGCAACCGACTGTGGGTGTAAAAGAAATTCAGTCGCGCCTGCGTGCTGGCGAAAGTGTGAATGAGATTGCCAAAAATACTGATTGGACGATTGAAAAGATTGAGCGATTTTCTGGTCCAATCTTGCAAGAACGTGCATACATCATTGGATTAGCACTGGAAGCACAACTACGAAAAGAAAAACATTCACCATCTTTGGCCACTGCAACTATTGCCCAGCTCTCTCCCCGCGGTGTTGATATGACGGGCGTTGAATGGAATACACGCCGCAATATTGATGGCACATGGAACATACTTCTTATGTATCCACTTACCGATGGCGGAAGCGGCCAAGCTAATTGGACCTTTGACTCTTCTAACCGCACATTGATCAGTGAAGATGAAGGTGCTGAATGGATTAGCGGTGAGCAGCGCACCTCTAGGCCCTCGCTTCCTACCCACGGGATGGTTTATCCATCAGATAGCCCAGTACCACGCCTTGTTGCGGTGCGTGAAGAACAAACAGAGACTATTCAGATCTTTTCAACACCAGATCCACTTGGACCAACAGAAGATGAGCTTACAGATGATGCAGAACGCGATGGAATTACAAAACGTTTAAAGATCCCATCATGGGATGACATTATGTTTGGTAAGAAAGAAGAGGAATAAGCCTCTCCTGCTCTGTCATCGCGCCGTGATGACCAACCATTGCACCTTCTTTAATAGCGCGATCAGGATCAAGTAAAACGAGATCACCTTTTGCGATAGCAATTAGATCTCCCATGCGATCAATACTTTCTTGGGATGCTTGCGGACCGAATAAACCTTCTGTGATTGCCTTATCTTTTAGATAAATATCCGCGCCTTTACCAAGTGTCTGCGCCCACCTTGTCGCTACATCACTTTCTGCGCCCGGAGTTATGTAGATATGCCTTGCCCTAGGCTCACCACCTACCAAAGTGACGTCCTCCATAAGGTTATTTTCAACTCCCAAAATTATTTTCTGCCCTGCATTAATCATGCCGTGATCTGCAGTTATATAAATCTTTGTACCCTTCGGCAACTCTGCAATCAAACGAGCAACGAGATCTGAAACGATCGAAAGCGCACCGAGCCATTTCTCTGATCCCACACCATCACTGTGTCCAGCCTCATCGACCTGATTCACATAGACATAGGCAAAAGAGCGTGGATTTTTGAGAGCTCGTTTTGCTTCTTTGACCATATCAACAATCTGATTTGCGCCTAGATAATGCGCTCCGCGAAGTGCTGCTTGAGTAAACCCACTTGATTCATATCGTTTAGCTGCAATATTTGATACTGATATTCCTTGAGCAGTTGCCCTTTGGAAAAGTGTTGGAACTTTTTGCCAATAAAGTGGATCTACTCGATCATCCCACTTGAGAGCATTGAGTAATCTCCCTGGCTCACCACTTCTGGGGACTCGCACGGTGTAACCGAGCATTCCGTGCACCCCGGGTAATTCACCTGTTCCCAGTGATGCCAAATTTGTTGCAGTCGTTGATGGAAAATGTGAATCTAAATTCATATGCGAAGTAAGAGAAGATAAAACTGGAACATCATTGGCATGTTGAGCGATCAACTGTGCTCCTAGCCCGTCTATGAGCAACAGACACGTGCGATCTGAACTATCTAGTCCTAAATGATTGTTTGCGCCCTCAAAGCCCATAGCGCTGAACATCGACTGCGACAGATCTGCTAACCCAAAGCCCACATCCCCATCCTGCCGTAATTTCCGTGGCAGGATACGCGCCATGGCCCGCACACCTAAAGCAGTTCTGCCGAAAGCTGGAGAGAACCCAGGCAAGATCGT
>CAIUHY010000033.1 GCA_903899145.1 uncultured Actinomycetes bacterium | reverse complement strand
TCGATCCGTCACCGAACCTGTTCAAGGAGAAGCGTGTCAGTAAATACAGAAATATTCCACTATTTATGGCAAAAAAGTGAGTGCGTGTCGCAACATTATTTTTTTAATTATTTGTGCTGTTTTGCTTTTTTTCTCGTTGCAATACTGCGTAGTAATTAGTTTTAGAATCGTATTTACGAAATTCTGGCAATTTTGCGGCGAAAAAACCGATAAATCCGACGCACAAAAGCACTCCACTGACCACAGAAGTGCGCAAAGTTGTCACTGCAGCCATCGATCCTGCGCGTAATTGCCCACCAAGTGGTCCAACTGAGTAAGAAAGTAGTTCCAAACCTGCCAATCTGCCCCGATATTCATCTGCAATGGATTGATTCCAGATTGTGGCTCTACATAACGCACTTACCTGGTCAGATGCACCTGCAATGGCCAAAAAGAAAAGAATTGTCGATAAAGAATTGGTACTTCCAGCCAGGGCAATACTGATTCCCCAACCAACTGCAGCCAAGGTAATTGCCCAACCGTGTCGGGTAAATGTTTTGACCCAGCCACTAGTTGCCGTGACCGTAATGGAACCAAGCATTCCGGCGGAATAAAAAAGACCCAGTGCCCACCTGGAGTGAACCAGATCTGCCCAGAATGGAAAGAGGGCGTTGGGCATAGCGAAGAACATCGCGGATAAATCAACGAGATATGTACCCATGAGATCTTTGCGGGAAGCGGCATATTTCAAGCCCGCAATCATGCTGGAGATATTTGCTTCATTTGTTTTATCACTTGGGGGAATAGCTTTAATGCGAAGGATAAAAATGAGGGATGCAAGATAGGAAACCACATCGATGATGTATGCGGTTTTAACGCCTGCCGTGGCAATAATGAGCCCGGCAAGTGAAGGTCCGATAACAGCGCTTACCTGCCAGCGAAGTTGCATCAAAGAATTGGCAGCAGGAAGGTCGTCATGGGAGACGATCCGGGGTAGTACTGCACCCAGACTTGGACTTTGAAGGCCATCGACTGCTGAGAAAAAGGCTGCAGCAATATAAAGAATAAGAAGACTTGGGTGGCTCATGACAGAGTTGCCGAAAAGTGCAAGTGAGATAAAGAGCGCTGCCGCTTCACATATCCAAATCATTTTTTTACGGTCTACTGAATCGGCAAGAACTCCACCATAGAGAGCAAAGATAATCAGCGGGATAATTTCAATCGCACCCATCAACCCCACGTCAATATAGGAATGAGTGAGCTCTTTGATTTGGAAGGGCATTGCAACAAGCGTGAGGGCTGAACCAAAGCGAGTAACCAGCCCGGAGAAAAATAAGGCCCGAAGATCGGGATACTTTTTTAGCGGGGAAAGGTCCACCGTAAATTTAGCCACAGGCAGAGCCTATTTCACAAAGTGTTGGTATTAATGGAAAGTCTGATCGGCGCCAGGGAAGACTCCAGATGAAACATCCTTCATCCATTCTGCGATGCCTTGGGTGATTTGCCCACGCAGATCCTTATATGCCTTTGCGAACTTGGGTGGATTTTGTGTCATGCCCATGAGATCTGTCCAGACAATTACTTGGGCATCTGTGCCATTACCCGCGCCAATTCCAATGACCGGAATTTCAAGTTCCCTAGTGATCGCTGCTGCTAATTCTGCGGGGACAAGTTCTAAGACAAGTGCAAAGATGCCGGCATCTTGGAGGGCGCGTGCATCTTTAATAATGCGGGCGGCATCATCGCCTCGACCTTGAACTTTAAAGCCGCCAAGAGCGTGTACAGATTGTGGGGTAAGACCAAGGTGTCCCATAACAGGTATGCCAGAGGCTACGAGCTTTTTAATTTGAGGTACAACCTTTTTGCCTCCTTCAAGTTTTACTGCGCCGACCTTTGCCTCTTTGAAAAAACGTATCCCAGTTTCGAGGGCTTTCTTGGGGGATTTTTCATAGGAGCCAAAAGGGAAGTCGGCTACGACGAGTGCGTTACTAGAACCGCGAACTACTGCTGTGGAGAGCATCAGCATTTCTTCCAAAGTAACTGGGATGGTGTTCTCTTGGCCTAAAAAGTTATTACCTGCACTATCGCCCACCAAGAGCACTGGGACACCTGCCTCATCAAAGATGCTCGCAGTCATCTGTTCGTAGCAGGTGATCATCGACCACTTTTCCCCGCGCTTTTTCATAGCCGCTAAATCTGAGATTGTTGTGCGGCGTTTTTTCCCCGCAGGGGTGTTACTACTGTGGTTAGACATAGACAACTCCTTTGCGCTCGCGGCCAAATGGTCCGCGGCTTATTCATCTGCCCTAGCAGTGACTCCGGTGAAAATTAGTTTATCCCATTTATTGCACCCCGATAGAGTTGGGTTATGAGCAAGACAGCCATGGGACAGCTTCGGGTAGCTCTTGCCCAAATCAATCCCACCGTAGGCGCACTGCCCATGAATGCTGCCTTGATCTTGGAATATGCAGGCAAGGCGGCAAGCGCAGGAGCGCACATTTTAGTTTTCCCTGAAATGGTGCTGACTGGATATCCGGTTGAAGATTTAGCTCTTCGCCAGACTTTTCGCGATGCATCAAAAGCAGCTCTTGAAAAGCTTGCAGAAGATCTCCGTGATTACGGAGATCTCGTCATAGTTGTTGGTTACTTAGATGAGAGTGCGCAGCGTCGTCCCCAAAATGCCGTTGCCATTATTTATCAAGGCCAGATCATGGCTAAATATATTAAGCATCACCTGCCTAACTATGGCGTCTTCGATGAGTTCCGTAACTTCACCCCAGGAGATCAATCGCTAGTTGTGCGCATCCATGGGGTAGATGTGGGGGTCGCGATATGTGAAGATATTTGGCGCGAGCAAGGTCCCGTTTCAGAATTAGCAGCTCGCACACCAGGCCTAGTACTTGTTCCCAATGGAAGCCCTTTTGAACGCAATAAAGATGACGTCAGGGCCGCCCTGGTTAAGCGCCGCGCCAGAGAAATTGCCGCTCCTCTTGTTTATGTGAATATGACAGGAGGCCAAGATGATTTGGTCTTTGATGGTGACAGCATTGTTGTTGCAGCAACGGGAGATTTAATTGCCAGGGCTCCTCAATTTACCGATGGACTGATGGTTGTTGATCTTGACGTGAAGTGTGCAACTAGTACGCCAGATGTAGTGATCTCAGAAGAGGTAATCCCGGGTTATCTCAAACTCAATCATGGGGCAGCGGCGCGCTTAGAAACAGAGGAAGAGATTTGGCAGGCTTTAGTTGTAGGACTTCGCGACTATGTGAAGAAGAATGGATTTAAGTCAGTTCTCCTGGGCTTATCTGGCGGAATTGATTCAGCGGTAACTGCGGCAATCGCAGCAGATGCTATCGGGGCGCAGAATGTATATGGCATTGCAATGCCCAGCCAATACTCATCAGAGCATTCACTAGGTGACGCTGCAGATAGCGCAAAGCGCATCGGCCTGAACTACCGAGTGATCCCTATTCAATCAATGGTCGATGGCTTTTTGAGTAACTTGGGCCTCACCGGATTGGCTGAAGAAAATGTGCAGGCACGTGTGCGAGGAACAACTTTGATGGGTCTTTCTAATCAAGAGGGACATCTTGTGCTGGCAACTGGTAACAAATCTGAGCTAGCAGTTGGCTACTCCACACTTTATGGAGACGCCGTCGGGGGATATGCGCCCATCAAAGACTTATTTAAATCAGAAGTCTGGGCAGTTGCCCGCTGGCGTAACAAACTTGCGCAAGCAACTGGGCAAGTGGCCCTCATTCCAGAGAGTTCAATTAATAAAGAGCCAAGCGCTGAACTGCGTCCTGATCAGAAGGACAGCGACTCTCTTCCTGACTACGGCGTGCTTGATCAGATCTTGACTATATATATTGAAAACGATGGAGGCTTGCAGGGTTTACTCGCAGCGGGTTTTAGCGAAGAGATTGCAACAAGGGTGATTGAGTTGGTTGATAAGGCTGAGTACAAGCGTCGCCAATATCCGCCTGGAACCAAGATCTCACGCAGAGCCTTTGGTAAAGATCGGCGTCTACCTATTACTTCTAGGTGGCGTGAGAGCAACATTTAAATATTTGTTTTTCCAAGAGATATGCCTCTATGATTTCCCATAGGTCACGAGTTCCAGGTTTTAGCCCCGGCTTACTGGACGGCAACCCTCCACCACGGTGGGGTGCTCCGGGTGAAGACCAGGTCGATTGCACAGTGCAATCGTCAAGCGTGGGTCATCTAGAGATGCACCCCCTTATTTTCTGGGAGGTATAGATATGTCATTTTCATCTGAAAATGCAGCTTTTGAAACTCGTCAAGTTCATGCAGGCCAAGTTCCAGATCCATCTACTGGCGCTCGCGCTCTGCCGCTCTTTCAAACAACAGCATATGTATTTCGTGATACCAAGCATGCTGCCGATCTCTTCGGTCTAGCAGAGCTTGGAAACATTTACACACGCTTGATGAACCCAACACAGGATGCTGTTGAACAACGCCTTGCAGCACTTGAAGGCGGAGTTGCAGCTCTTCTAGTTGCTTCAGGTTCTGCCGCAACAACATATGCAGTTCTTAACGTTGCTGAGGCAGGCGATCACATCGTCTCTTCACCAAGTCTTTATGGCGGCACATATAACCTCTTTCATTACACCCTGCCAAAGTTCGGCATCGAAGTTACCTTCGTGGATAACCCAGATGACCCAGAGTCATGGCGCAAAGCAATTCGCCCTAATACCAAGGCGTTTTTCGGTGAGACAATTTCAAATCCAAAGAACGATGTTTTGGATATTGAAGCAGTTGCAAAGATTGCCCATGAGAACGGCCTCCCACTCATCGTGGATAACACTGTTGCTACACCTTTCTTAATCCGCCCAATTGAACACGGCGCCGATGTAGTTGTGCACTCTGCGACTAAGTTCCTATCAGGACATGGAAATTCGATTGTTGGAGCGATCATCGATTCAGGAAAGTTTGACTATGCAAAGCAGGCAGCTAAGTTCCCTGGCTTTAATCAACCAGACCCTAGTTATCACGGCCTTGTTTATGCCCAAGCACTCGGTGTTGGTTCAGCATTTGGCGCTAACCTTTCTTACATCTTTAAAATCCGCTTAACTCTTCTCCGCGATACCGGAGCGGCAGTT
>CAIUHY010000032.1 GCA_903899145.1 uncultured Actinomycetes bacterium | reverse complement strand
CTAACTTGGATGATCTGAACCACTTTTGACCAATACGGTTCATCAATCGGCAACTCAATAAATGATTTAAGTAGCTCTTTACCAGCAAGATAGCCCTGTAGATCTTTAGGCAGGTCAATACTCGCGCTTGCAGGTTTCTGAAAGATTCTTTGAACTCGCGCACCCTTCTCGCCATTTTTTGAATACGGTGGCACGGCAGCGGCAAAAAAATCCCACGGCTGAACACCATACTTCTGGGCATAATTTTGGAAACTCTTTATCTGTTCAATTGTGACAATTGCTTCTTCAGAAAGTAAGCGGGTGATCTGCTTTATTTTTCCTGCAGTAGAGGGCTTGTTGGATCTTTCAACGACAATGCCCAATAATTCTTGACTTCCAAATGGAACTTCAACTAGTGAACCCACTACTACTTTCTCAGCAAGTAACTCGGGAAGAGAGTAGTCGTAGATAGCATCCAGATGCAGGGCAGGTGGGTCAAGTAGAACCTTGACATAAGGAAGCGTCTTTGAGGTCTCTCGCTTTAATTGCCCCGTTTCTTGGCGCAACTTAAGTGGCTTGGTCTCAGCCACCGCGATTTATCCTTTAACGGCTTTTTGTAAGGCGCTGCTTCGATCACTCTTTTCCCATGTGAACTCTGGCAATTCACGGCCAAAGTGACCATAACTAGCGGTGAGTCCATAAATTGGGCGGAGTAAATTTAAATCACGAATGATGGCAGCGGGACGAAGATCAAAAACTGATTCAATCGCAGCTTCAATTTGAAGTACTGGAACTTTTTCGGTGCCAAAAGTTTCAACAAAAAGTCCGACAGGTTGTGCCTTACCGATCGCATAGGCAACTTGAACTTCACAGCGTGTTGCCAAACCAGCAGCAACTACATTTTTAGCGACCCAACGCATTGCATATGCTGCAGAGCGATCAACTTTTGAAGGATCTTTGCCTGAGAACGCACCTCCTCCATGACGTGCCATTCCGCCGTAAGTATCAACAATAATTTTGCGACCAGTTAAGCCTGCATCTCCCATAGGTCCGCCTGTAACAAAACGTCCAGTTGGGTTGATTAAAATTCGAACATTTGAAGTATCAATTCCAATTTTTGCGATGATTGGCTTAATAACTAATCTTTCAACATCCGGTGCAAGTGTCTTATCGAGGTCAATCTCAGCAGCATGTTGCGATGATATGACTACCGTATTAAGTGCTATTGCTTTGTCTTTGTCATACTCAATTGTTACTTGTGTTTTTCCATCTGGACGCAAATAAGCAAGCTCTCCAGACTTTCGAACTTTGGAAAGCTGCATCGAGAGCTGGTGAGCGAGAGCGATAGGCAGCGGCATCAATTCAGTGGTGTCATCGCACGCATAACCAAACATCAAACCTTGATCGCCCGCACCCTGTAAATCAAGTGGATCTCCTGATGCTGCAACGCGCTTTTCGAAGGCAGAGTTAACACCTTGGGCAATATCTGGTGATTGCTGGCCGATGGAAAGTGAAACGCCACATGAATTTCCATCAAAACCTTTATCAGATGAATCATAACCAATTTCAAGAACAGTATCGCGAACGATATTCATAACATCTGCATAACCAGTTGTTGTTACTTCACCAGCAACGTGTACTTGTCCTGTAGTAATAAGAGTTTCAACCGCCACACGGCTCTTCGGATCTTGGGTTAAAAGTGAGTCCAAAATTGCATCTGAGATTTGATCAGCCATCTTGTCTGGGTGACCCTCTGTAACGGACTCTGATGTGAATAGGCGCTTAGTCATTGGGCTAACTTAACTTATGAAGGGCTAAATCAAGAATTTTATCGGCCAGTGTCACCTTAGAAATGCGGGAGATCTTGCGCTCTCCCCCATTGCTATCAAGAAGGATGCCCTCCGTCTCATCCGAGCCGAATATTTTAGTTTTAGTCACATCGTTAAAATAGAGCAGGTCTAAACCTTTCGCACGGAGTTTGTCTTTCGCTTGATTGAGTCCATCACTTCCAGTTTGGGCAGCAAAACCAACTAATACCTGATTCTTTTTCTTAGTTGAGAGTGCCTTAAGGATGTCATCATTTGGAAGCACCTTTATTTCCTTCAAACCACCTTTAGAAATTTTCTCCGAGACGGGATTCTCAGGTCGGACATCTGCAACTGCAGCCGACATAATGACCATATCTGTATCTTCAAATTCACGAACCAGTACTTCTTGCATCTGCTTTGCAGTTTCAACATGAATAATCTTCACACCTTCAATATCTGCCAAATCAGCATTTGCAGCGATAAGTGTTACCTCGGCTCCTCTTTTAGCAGCAGCATATGCAAGCGCATACCCTTGTTTGCCAGAAGAACGGTTTCCGATATAGCGAACTGGGTCAATTGACTCTCGTGTACCACCGGCACTGATGAGTACTTTTTTGCCAAGGTAGTCCGCTTTGGACTTTAGAGCATCTTGAGTTGCTTGAACAATTACTTTTGACTTTGGATATCTTCCAGCTCCAACATCCTCACCAGTGAGTTTTCCTACTTCAGGATCTATGACGATAAATCCGCGCGATCGAAGAGTTTTCACATTTTGCTTCGTAGCTTCATTGAGCCACATTTCAGTGTGCATCGCTGGAACAATAATGATGGGACATGTTGCTGTGAGGACAATATTTGTTAGCAAATCATCGGCTCGGCCCTGGGCTATACGAGCAATGAGATCTGCTGTTGCTGGGGCAATAACGACTACATCTGCTTTCTTGCCCAGCGCAACATGAGGAACTTCTTGAACGTTATTCCAAAGATCATCTGCGACTGCACGGTGCGAGAGGGCTTCCCATGTCGCAACGCCAACAAATTTCAAACTTGCGCGCGTGGGAACTACCGTGATCAAAAAACCTTGGTCTTGTAGATGCCTCAGTAGTTCGCATGATTTATATGCAGAGATACTTCCGGCAACACCTAAGACAATTTCTCTTCCGCGGGGAAACATAAGAGTTTTCTACTAAAGGTTAGTCAGGAACTTCTGGACTCTTAGGTTCCAAGTTTTCAATAGTCAAAAGTCCATCATTAATTTCACGAAGCGCAATTGATAATGGCTTTTCATGGACATAGGTCTCAACCAGCGGACCTACATACTCAAGTAAGCCTTCTCCAAGTTGAGAGTAGTAAGCATTAATTTGACGCGCGCGTTTAGCAGCATAAAGAACAAGACTGTATTTAGAACCTGCCTTATCAAGTAATTCATCGATAGGTGGGTGTGTAATTCCATCAGTCAATTCGCTCGCCATGTTTTACTCCAAAATCTCAGAAATCTAATTTTCGGGTTATGCAGTCGCTAAGGGTATCAGTCTTGCGATCAATGTATCGACCTGGTCATTTACAAGCGTGAAATCGAACTCAGAAGCTGCCGCCATCTCGGCCTGAGCCAAT
>CAIUHY010000031.1 GCA_903899145.1 uncultured Actinomycetes bacterium | reverse complement strand
TAAAAAGATCGCTGGCAAGGGCAATGAGTCATATATCTGCTCAAAGAACCCTTACTACCTCAAAACAAAGCTCACATGGACCTGGTCTGCGTGCATTCAGGCTCAAAAGGATCTTGCAAGTTTCAAGGCTTCTCATGCCGCTATGGTTGCATCAGGTGCCAGCGCTGCTGATCTCAAGAGTGACCAAGATTATGTAGATAGCTTTAAGAGCGCCACCGGTGATGCCTGCAAAAAGGGTGTCTAAGCTCTAAGGACAATAACTATAAAATGTCCGTTTTGTCCGCTCTACGCTACAAAGCAACAGCTTTAGCGTAGTAGCAGATAGAGGCGGCGACGGCCGGCTCTGTAATAAAAACCGGTTAATGAGGAATTAAATTGGCTATCCAAAAGAAGACTCAAGCAGCAGAGGGACCACGCGTGTGGACCGTTGCTGAGTTAGGTGCTTTCTACACCGAGCACCGTTCTGAGCTTCTCACACATGCCAATCGCGTTTTGAAAGATTCTGCAAAAGCAGAAGAGATTACCCAAGAAGCACTTATCAAGTTCATCCTTGCTGCCCCAGAACTTGCTTCCCAGGATCACGCAGTTTCCTATCTCCACCGCACAATCGAAAACCTCTGCATTGATCTTTTCCGCATTGAAGGCCGCCGTCCAAACCTAGTTGTACTAGATGAGGCGACCTCTGAGGTTGAAGCCATGTGGCAGGTAAACGGAGATCACAGCGAGGCCCTTTCTGCTGCCGAAGATGCAGCAATTATTCGTCAAGCACTTGCCTTGCTTTCACCTGCAGAGCGCGCAGCGCTTGTTATGTGGGAGATGGAAGGCCGCTCAACAGAAGAGATTGCAAGTGAGCTTGGCATCAAAGAATCAACAGTGCGCCATACAGTTTCTCGTGCCCGTGCATCCCTTCGCCGTATCCTTACCGAACTTATTATTGATGAAGAGCGCGGCTTAACAGCGATGGACCTACTTTCAACTACTTATAAGAAGGCATCAGATACTGCTAAGAAGTCATCTAAGGTAGCCCTCTCATTAGTGCTTGTTCTTATTGCTTTTCTTGGCTTTAACTCCCTCACAGGCAACGAAGGAAATACTGGAATCGCTACGATTACCACGATTAATAAGGTTGCCGCAAAGCCACTACCAACAAAAACTTCTTCAGGAAAAACTACCTCAAGCACTACTCACCAAATTTCTGCTCAAGATCGCCAGGTGCTGGTTTCAGAACTTGCAACTGCAACTCAAGTATTAGAAGCCACTGCACAAACCGCTCAATACCTTCGCGTTTCATCAACTGGGCAAGGTTGGATCGGACTTGATTCATCAGGCATCCCTGTCGGTTTCACAACTAACACTGGCGCAGGCCAACTACCTACTCAATCTGGATTCACCAAGCTTGAAGGCGCAGATTCAGTTTTTGTTTCTAGCCAAGCAGATTTCACAGCTTATTTGACCCAAAATATCCAAGTTGTCGATGGCCAACCTGTAGTTGATATTTCAGCAATTTTCAGCCCTCAAGATGGGGCTTTCCTTCAACCAGTAGTCACAAGCCAGTCTTTGGTGGTTACTCCTGGGTATAACGGCGGAAAACTCCTTAATATATGGATAAGTCTTGCAGGCTCAGGCTCAGCCTCGGCGTTGCCAGACCATGTGAATGTTAGAATTTACCTATCAGAAACTGGTTCAGTTACCTCTGAATCAGCCCAATTTGGCTTCTCATCAACCAAGCAGGCTTCATCATGAATTGGAGCCTAAAACAGAGAATTCTTCGCCACGTCCGGATACATGGCGGGGATAGCAATGCGTTAGCACGTGCAATGCATTGCGGAGTGCAAAAAGACACTCTCATGACAAATGAGAAAGGTCTTTTCGCACAAGCCGATCTACGGAACGTCCGTGGGTCGACTATCGAAAGGAAAATAATGTCTACAAAGACAAGCTTTAAGCTCGTAAGCGCTGTAGCGGCTCTTGCGTTAGCTATCGGTGGATTTACTGCCGTATCAGCTAATGCAGCACTCACTGCACCGTTTATCATCGATGCAACCACATCAACTATTCAGACACCAGCAGCTCCTGGTGGTGCTGTTGCAATGGGTACAGCTACTTCAACGACTGAACCAGGGTTCTCTTTTACCGCTGGAGTAATTACTAACTCAGTTGCAACAGCGACTGTTCCAGTAGGTACTGCCGTTGTTTTAGGATTTAACTCTGCGGCGGTGTTTCTCATTACCGATAACATCGTTTGTTCCGCTGATGGTGTTGCTGTAGCTCAACAAGCAGCATCAGTAGCAGGAGGTACTCAAGCTTCTGATCCACTTACAATTCCAGCTGGCGTATTGGCTAAATCTGG
>CAIUHY010000030.1 GCA_903899145.1 uncultured Actinomycetes bacterium | reverse complement strand
GTTGGCTCAATGCTGCTGTTGTCTATGGATATTTCCCTTGTTATAGCGAAGGGAATGATCTTGTTGTTTTACATCACGAGGGACCCGATAAAGGCAAGGAAAGAGTTCGTTTTAGTTTCCCCCGCCAGAGACGAGATCGCAGACTGTGCCTAAGTGATTTTTATAGAAGTAAGGAGTCTGGCGAGATTGATACCGTTGCATTTCACATCGTGACTATGGGCCAATCTGTGAGTGAGGCGACTTCTAAGTTATTTGCAGCGAATAATTATCGTGAGTACTTAGAGCTCCATGGACTATCAGTCCAGCTCACTGAAGCACTTGCAGAGCATTGGCATGCACGTATTCGCCAAGAATTGAGCTTCGGATCAGAGGACTCACCTGATATCACCGAGATTTTAGATCAAGGTTACAGAGGTTCTAGATATTCCTTTGGTTATCCAGCATGCCCAGATCTTGAACAACAAGTTCAACTCTGTCAGCTACTTGAGCCAGAACGAATTGGTGTGGAGCTTTCAGAAGAATTCCAATTGCACCCAGAACAATCGACAAGTGCAATCATCGTTCATCATCCAGAGGCGAAGTACTTCAATGCAGTCTGAGGATAAAAAATGACTCCTGAGTTTACTTACGGCGATCGAGTTCAATTAACCGACGCAAAAGGCAAGATGCATACGATCACTCTTAAAGAGGGCGGGGAGTGGCATACCCATAAAGGCTGGCTCGTGCATGATGAAGTCGTAGGGTTACCTCAAGGTTCAGTTGTTGAAACAACGGCAGGGTTAAAGTTTCTTGCTTTTAAACCTTTGCTTGGGGACTACGTACTTTCAATGCCACGAGGCGCCACAATTGTTTATCCAAAGGATGCAGCGCTCATCGTTGGTTTCGCAGATATTGCTCCAGGAACCCATGTCCTTGAAGCAGGCGTGGGATCGGGCGCTCTTACTATTTCTTTGCTTCGCGCTGTTGGACATGCGGGTTCTGTTGATTCATTTGAACGCCGTGATGAGTTTGCAGAGATAGCAACAAAAAATGTGCATGAATACTTCAAAGGAGAACCGTCTAACTGGTCACTGACTATTGGGTCCGTACAAGATGCTGATCGAAATAAAAAATATGATCGAATTGTTTTAGATATGCTCTCACCGTGGGAATGCGTTGAATTAGCTGACGAAGTCCTTCATCCTGGCGGAGTATTTCTCGCCTATGTTGCTACTACAACACAACTTTCAGTAACAGCTGAGGCAATTAAAAGTTCTGGTAGATTTACTGAACCAGAGAGTAGCGAGTCACTCGTTAGAGGTTGGCACCATGAAGGACTTGCTGTGCGTCCAGATCACCGCATGATTGCTCACACAGGGTTCCTTATTCAGGCTCGCAGGCTGGCTCCAGGAGTTAGTGCGCCACTTCGGCGCAGACGCCCATCAAAGGGCGCCTACGGTTTGCCGGAAGATGAATCTTCTATTTAACTGCGACTAGGTCAACAACAAAGATCAAAGTTTCATTTGGGCCAATTGGTCCTGCTCCATTTGCTCCATAGCCGAGTGATGGAGGAACGATAAGCAATCTACGCCCACCAACTTTCATGCCAGGGATACCTTGCTGCCATCCAGGAATTACACCAGAAAGTGGAAATGTTGCGGGTCCTTGGCCCCATGAGGATTGAATAATTTTTCCGTCCTTCCATGATTCAAGGAAGTACTGTGCTGTTACGGTAGAAGAAGACACTGCAACTGCTCCAGTACCAACGAAAATATCTTTAGTTACTAGTGTTGTTGGGGCAGGTCCTGCTGGCATCGTCACAGTTGGTGGGATACCTGGTTTATCTGAAACAGTTGGTATGACGGTATTGGTCACGGCTGCCTTTCCACATGCACTAAGACCCAAGACAGAGATAAGGCATATGCTTAAAACTGTTATGTGCCGGTAAACTTTTGACGAAAATTTCATTTCTAGCCTCTCTTTGGCGACTGGCAAATACTAGCAAAGGCCTAGAGTTGAACTATGGCAGACCCAAAGGCTGAGCGCTTAATTAACCTTGTTATGGCCCTATTGGCTACACGTAGGTATTTATCGAAGGCTGAAATTTTTGAATCTATTCCGGGCTACTCAGGATCACCAGAAACAATGGAAAGAATGTTTGAACGCGATAAAGATGACCTACGCGATCTTGGAATTGAGATCGAAGTAGGAAGTCACGACCCTTTATTTGAAGACGAAGTTGGCTATCGAATTAGCCCCCATGAGTATGAGCTTGATCTTGGTGAACTCACTGCACCACAAATTGCCTATCTCTCTTTAGCAGCCAATTTGTGGACGAACAGGCTCTTTTCGCAAGAGGGGTCTAAAGCTTTAAGAAAGATACAAGCGCTAACTGGGGAAAGTGACATTTCACATCTTTCGACGAACCTACTAAATTTTGAGAATGAGACACCACATATTGATTTAATTTGGCAAGCTATTTCTGAAGCAAAATTACTTACCTTTACTTATGAATCTTCGAAAGTAACCAAACGTACGATTGCCCCCTATGGATTATCTCTTTGGCACGGTACCTGGTATCTCGTTGGGCAAGATATGGAAAAATCTGAGATTAGAGTCTTTCGTGTATCAAGAATTGCTAGCGATCTAACGCTAAACGGCAAAGGGAAGATATTCGTTATACCGAAAGAATTTTCGATACGAGATCATTTGGTGATGCTCAATCACTATGAAATGGTGACGGTAGTTATTAGGGCTAGGACTAATAAGGCGCAAAGATATCGAGTTAAAGGTACTACTGAGAACATTGATGCTGAGTGGGACAGAATAATTTTTACAACTGAAAACTCGCCTGTACTTATCTCTGATCTTTTGTGGCATGGTGTTGATCTGATTGTGGATGAACCTGCTGACCTACGAGCTCGTGTGCTTGCAAGAATTTTGGAGAAAAACAATGGCTGAGTCAGCATTAGATAGAGTCTCGCGAGCCTTAGATCTTATCCCATTCTTGGTAGCAAACCCTGGTCTTTCTATCAGCGAGATTGCTAAAGAGTTTTCATCAACAGAAGCTCAAATATCAAGTGACCTCTCGCTTTTGCATATGTGTGGTCTACCTGGATATTCACATCTTGAGTTGCTCGATATTAGTTATGAAGATCCTGAATTTATCGAGGTTGTTGATCCACAGGTGCTAGATAAACCTAGATCTCTGACAAGTATCGAAGCGATGAGTTTAGTTCTTGGTCTACAAGTTTTAAAACAAATGGCATCAAATCCCGAGCAAGCAAAGTCTATTAGTGAGCTTTCAGAAAGAATTAGCTCTCAGTTAGATGCAGATGTTTTGAGTAGAGTTCTAGTTAATGAAGCGGTAGTTGGGGGAGGCACTGCCTCAGTTATTAATACTGCCCTTCGTAGCACTAGATCGATTATCTTCACATACTATTCTGCAATATCTGATTCAACCCAGATTCGAGAAGTATGGCCACAAGAACTTATATTTCGTAACGGGGTTGGATATCTTAATGCTTCATATCCGGGCTCCACTCAATACCGGACATTTAGATTAGATCGAATTAGCGATGCCAAAATAGGAGAGCCATTCGCAGTCCCCGCTAATCAGATTATGTTAGAGAGTGCGTATTCTCCTGTAATAAAAATTGGAGCATATGGATTTTTCTTCTGTGAGCTGCATCATGAAATCATTTCTGAAATTTCTCGTGAAGGTGATAACTACCTGATCACATTTGACGCTGTTAATCCTGACTGGCTTCTACGGACGCTGACTGGCATCCCTGGGAACGTTGAGGTCCTAGGCCCGCCAGAATTGGCTGAGGTATTCACTTCGCGCATAGCGGCGATAAAGAGCCTTTATGGGTATGCTCGGCCTATAGACAGATAGGATAGGGATATGTTTTTAAAAGAGCCAAGCCATATTTTGTTGCTAGTTATTGTTCTCGTAGTCCTTTTTGGCGCAAAGAAGCTCCCTGATTCTGCAAAGTCAATTGCAAAATCCCTCAAAGTCTTCCGTGAGGAACTGAAGAATAATGATGATAAGAAATCAGATGGCGAAAATGGATCAACCCCAAAGTCGAAGAAATAGTCCGGCCTTTTTCGGATAGATCTGTAAGAGGAATTATTTATGGCCGCTATTAAAGGTGGCCGTATGCCACTTCTAGAACACCTACGTGAACTTCGTAAGAGAATTGTCCGATCAAGTCTGGCTGTTTTAATGCTTTCCGTGGTTGGATGGTTTCTCTATAACCCAATCATTGATTCTTTAGCAAAGCCTGTCTGTGATCTCAAAAGCGCTCTTAGATCAGGAGCAAATCACTGCGGGACTTTATATATTAATGGAGTACTTGGGCCTCTCAATTTACATATAACTGTTGCACTCATTTCTGGAATCATTTTATCTGCGCCTATTTGGATTTATCAGCTTTGGGCCTTTGTTGCTCCTGCATTGCATCGCAAAGAACGCAGATACTCCCTCCTTTTTATGATTGTTGCCACGCCTTTCTTTGCAGCAGGTGCTTACCTTGGGTACTACATCTTGCCTACCGCTGTTCATGTTTTATTGGGATTTACACCGTCTAGCCTTACCAATCTTGTTCGTTTTGATGATTATTTAAACTTTGTTTTAAGACTCATCTTGATCTTTGGAATTGCATTTGAGCTCCCAGTTTTCTTGTTGGGATTAAATTTCGCAGGAGTAATTTCAGGTACTTCAATACTTAAACCTTGGCGATTAGCCGTCTTTGGGATTGCCATTTTCACTGCAGCATTTACCCCTACTGCAGATCCATTCACCATGTGTTTGCTTGCAGTTCCTATGGTGTTTTTCTATTTTGCAGCTGCTGGAATCGCAGTACTACACGATAAGCGCAAAGAAAGTAAAAATTCATCATGAGTTATCTGCTGGTCATTAATCCGTCCTCAGGGGGTGGTAAGGGTGCTAGAAAAGGGCAATATGTTATTGATTATTTAAACTCAGAGAACTTGCCTTTCCGGCAAGTCATTGGAACTTCATTACAGGACTGTCTGCGCAAAGTTGATCAAGAGCTTAGTTCACAGAAGTTTTCAACTTTAGTGACAGTAGGAGGAGATGGGTTAGTACATGCTCTTCTAGAGCGTATATCAAGCAATAACTTAATTTTACTTGCGATTTCAGCTGGGACTGGCAACGACTTTGCAAAAAGCGTAGGGACGCATGGGAAATCTATTGAAAATTTATTTAAAAATATTAATCATTTGCAGCCAAAAGTTATTGATCTTGGATTAGCTAAAGGGTCGGGATATGAAAAGTACTTTGTGCAAATACTGAGTAGTGGTTTTGATGCTCATGTAAATGAACGGGCAAATGATTTCAAGAGAGTTAAAGGTAAATTTAAATACGTAATAGCACTACTGGCAGAGCTTTCACTGTTCAAGCCGCTTGAATATTCAATTACATGGGATAAGAAAACGACGAAACAAAAGGCCATGATGGTGATCGTTGCGAATGGCTCCAACTATGGAGGGGGGATGAAAATCTGCCCTCATGCTGATCAAAGTGACCAAATGTTAGATCTCATGTATGTGAAGCGTGTATCTAAATTAAGACTTCTTGCGGTCTTCCCACGAGTTTTTTTGGGCGCTCACGTGAATCATCCAAAGATTAAGTTTGAAAAAGCGTCATCTTTTGAACTTCAGGGACAGACGTTAGCTTTCGCTGATGGTGAATACTTGGGAAAGCTTCCAGTTCATGTTTCTATCGCACCACATAAGCTACTGGCCCACATAGCATGAGCACGCCTGCAGAAAGACTTGCAGAAGCAAAGAAACGTAACGTTCATAAAAAATCTTTGAAATTTGCTGATAATTACGATTTTCCACTCGATGATTTTCAAATCAGTGGTTGTCACTCATTAGAAGAGGGACGCGGAGTACTAGTTGCTGCTCCTACGGGAGCAGGTAAAACTATTGTGGGTGAATTTGCTGCCTATCTTGCAATGCAGACGGGGAAAAAATGTTTTTATACCGCCCCTATCAAGGCTCTTTCTAACCAGAAATACTCCGATTTAAAGGGGATGTTTGGTGAAGATAAAGTTGGGCTTCTCACTGGTGACACAAGTATTAACTCTGAAGCACAAATTGTGGTTATGACGACAGAAGTATTGAGAAATATGATCTATGCAAATTCACATACTTTAAACACACTTCAATTTGTTGTAATGGACGAAGTGCACTACCTGGCAGATAAGTTTAGAGGTGCGGTCTGGGAGGAGATTTTGATCCACCTTCCAGAGCACATCCAGGTCGCTTCTCTTTCTGCAACCGTATCTAACGCTGAGGAGTTTGGTGATTGGCTCAATGAAGTTCGAGGTAATACTGATGTCATTGTTAGCGAAAATAGGCCAGTACCTCTTTACCAACACGTTTTATTCGGAAATAAGCTTCTTGATCTCTTTGTTGATGAAGGAAAAGTAAACCCAGAGATCATCCGCCTTGAGAAGGAAAGTTACAGATCTATTCGTGGTAATTATGGAGGCAATAAAGGTCATCGCGACCGTGCGAGTGTTGCACGAGTTCCTCAAATGAATAGGCCTGAGGTTATAGAGAAGCTTAACCGCGAGGGGCTATTGCCAGCGATAGTTTTCATCTTTTCTAGAAATGCATGTTCTGCCGCGGTGCATCAGTGCGTGAAGTCTGGTCTTAAGCTAACAAATGCCGAGGAACGCTCACGGATTAGGGAAGTCGTCTTCAGGGCAACTGAAAATATTCCTGAGGAAGATCTTGTTGTTCTTGGCTTTTCTGAATGGCTCGATGGTCTTGAGCGAGGAATCGCTGCCCACCATGCAGGATTACTACCTTCATTTAAGGAGACGGTTGAAGAATTATTTCAAGCAGGTCTCATCAAATGTGTATTTGCTACAGAGACTTTGGCCCTTGGCATCAACATGCCAGCTAGAACGGTTGTATTAGAGAAGCTAACAAAGTGGAATGGTGAGTCTCACGTTTCAGTTTCAGCAGGGGAGTACACACAGCTCACGGGACGTGCCGGACGTCGGGGGATTGATATTGAAGGTAACGCTGTGATCCTCTGGAATAAAGATATTGATTCTGGATCAGCCGCTGGCCTAGCTTCAACTCGTACATATCCACTCAAGAGTAGTTTTAAGCCAACATATAACATGACTATCAACTTAATTTCAAGATTTGGCGCAGAGAGAGCCCGGACATCATTGGAATCATCTTTTGCCCAATATCAAGCTGATAAAGCAGTAGTAGGTCTAGCTCGCCAAATCAAACGTAATGAATCAGTCGTTGATGAGCTCCGAGAACAGATGCAGTGTCACTCGGGTGATTTTGAAGAATATTCTATTATTCGTACTGAAATTAAATCTTTGGAGAAGGCAATTTCAAAGCTCCCTAAAGCTAAGAAATTATTTGCTGAGGAAGAATTAAATGAATATAGAAGATCATTGCGCTCTCATCCATGTCATAGCTGTGGAGACAGAGAGAATCATTCTCGCGTTGCTGAAAAACTTGAACGGATGCGCAAGGAGACTAAAGGACTTGAAGACCGAGTAAGCAATAGAACAGATGTTATCGCTAGGCGCTTTGATCTCGTACAGGTTATGTTGGAAAGATATGGCTATTTAAGTGGTGGGGTAATAACAGAGTGGGGTAATTTGCTTGCCAAGATTTACGGTGAAACAGATTTGTTGATCGCTGAAATGATCAAGAATGGAAAGTTTGACACTTTAGATGGGCCCGAGATGGTCTCTGTCTTGTCTGCATTGGTTTTTGAGGCCAGAAGAGATGAATCGCCTAAAGTTCCTAGAGGAGCGGTCGAAGAAGTACTTAATGAAATGGTCCATAAGTGGGCTGCAATTAATGATGATGAAGGAGAGCTTCGTCTTGAACCGATGCGTGAACCAGATCTTGCGTTTTGCTGGGCAGCATTTCGATGGGCTAGTGGACATAGCTTGAGCTCCATCCTCAAGGGCACTGAGCTCACTGTTGGCGATTTCATACGCTCGATGAAGCAGATCATTGATTTACTACGACAAATTGGAAATGCGTCACCTCACCTATCTCAAACAGTTGATAATGCATTGAAGAGAATTGACAGAGGAATTGTTTCTTATGCAGGAGCTGTCGCGTGACACTATTACTTTTAGATAGTGCATCTCTTTGGTACCGAGCATATTTTGGAATGCCAGACACATTAGTCTCACCAGAGGGCATGCCAGTGAACGCCATTCGTGGCTTTCTAGATATGACTTCAAGACTAATTACTCAATATCAACCATCACGTCTTGTTGCTTGTTTAGAAGGGGATTGGCGGCCATCATGGCGCGTTGAACTTTTTCCAGAGTACAAAGCAAACCGTTTGGATGATGAAGGCGATGAGGAGGAGCCAGATACTCTAGGACCTCAAATACCCATTCTTCTCGATGTGCTTGAGGCTTTTGGAATACCAATGCTCGGGGTGGATGACTACGAGGCAGATGACATTATGGCTACTTTTGCTACAAAAGAGCGTGGGCCAATCTTTGTCGCGACCGGAGATCGGGATCTTTTTCAGCTTGTCGATGATAAACGCCGGGTCAAAATTGTTTATCTTGCGAAAGGTATCTCTAACCATGACTTAGTAGACCGGGCATGGGTTGCCGAGCGCTATCAAATTCCAGGGGATAGGTACGCACTTTTTGCGATGATCAGGGGAGATGCGTCTGATGGACTACCCGGAGTTAGAGGAATTGGTGAAAAAGGTGCTGCAATTATTGCCAATCAATTTACAACACTCAATGAAGCACTCGATGCTGCTAAGTCTGGAGATGAAAGACTTACGCCACTTTTGCGTAAAAAACTTATTGAAGGCGAAGATTATTGCAAGATTGTTCCAAAATTAGTGCATTGTGCACTTGATGTAGCAATACCGAACATGTCAATAAATATGCCTAAGAAGCCAATAAGTCTTGATGAGATCTATCAATACAAGAATGATTATGGGTTAGGTGCATCTATTGACCGCATGATCAGTGCTTTGGGTTGGTAAGTTATGAGTAAAATTTTGATTATTTTGCCGACATATAATGAGGCTGAAAATCTCAAGCATATAATTTCACAGTTAAGAGACCTAAATTTAGAGATTCAGATTCTTGTTGTTGACGATAATTCACCTGACGGAACTGGGCAAATTGCAGATTCACTTACTTCGCAGGACCTATTTGTATTACATAGAGCAAAAAAGGATGGCCTGGGACCGGCATATTTAGAGGGCTTCACATGGGCACTCGATCGTGGTTATGACTTTATTGTTGAAATGGATGCTGATGGTAGCCATTTACCGGCAGAGCTTGAATCTTTACTCAAGGCTGCCAATGCAACTGATTTGGTAATCGGTACTAGATGGATGCCAGGCGGGAAAGTCGCTAATTGGCCGTGGTATCGAATGGCAATTTCACGATTTGGTACTTCATATGCAGCAATGGTTCTCAGATTGCCATATAAAGACCTCACAAGTGGATACCGAGTATTAAGCAAACAACTTGTGAGAAAGGTTTTAGAGGCCAATATTCAAACTCATGGTTACGGGTTTCAAGTTGAACTTGTTTTACTTGCACATGAATCTCAGATGGTGATCGCCCAGGTTCCGATTACATTCCTCGAGAGATCGAAAGGAAAGTCGAAAATGACTGGGAGAATTGTTGTCGAAGCCTGGCTAAAGACCACCATATTAGGTGTTTCACGGTTGCTGAATCGCCGATAATCTACATTATGTAAAGTCAGCAAATCAGCCGTTGATGGCCAATTCCTCGATCGGCGTGCATGAGCAAACCAGGTTTCTATCCCCATAAACACCATCAATACGACCTGTGGTAGGCCAATACTTGCCCCTACGGCCTATTTCAGCATCAACACCTTGTGGATATGCAGCAACTTCTCGAGAGTACTTACGATCCCAATTTTCTCGCAGTAAATCTGCATCTGTATGAGGCGCAAATCGCAACGGTGATTCCTCAATCGAGAGTTGCCCATGCTCGATATCTGAAATCTCAGCCCTGATAGAGATCATTGCACTGATAAATCTTTCGAGCTCCCTGATGTCTTCGGATTCAGTTGGCTCAATCATCATGGTTCCAGAAACGGGAAAACTCACTGTTGGTGCATGGAATCCATAATCCATCAGCCTTTTTGCGACGTCATCGACACTTGCGCCAGTTTCCTTGGTGATCTGACGTAAATCGATAATGCACTCATGCGCAATAAAACCATTGATACCTTTATATAGAACAGGGAAATACGGGTCAAGTTTCTTAGCAATGTAGTTTGCAGACAAAATTGCAACCTGAGTGGCTTTAGTAAGACCTGCTCCCCCCATCATTTGAATATATGCATAGGAAATTGGCAATATTCCAGCGGAACCAAAAGGCGCTGAGCTAACCGGGCCAGGACCAGTTGCAGGACCCGCGGTGCTATCAAGTGGATGGTTAGGCAAATATGGGGCAAGGTGAGATCTCGCGATTACTGGACCAACACCCGGTCCCCCGCCACCATGAGGAATACAAAATGTTTTATGCAAATTAAGATGAGAAACATCCGCACC
>CAIUHY010000029.1 GCA_903899145.1 uncultured Actinomycetes bacterium | reverse complement strand
GGAAACCGTATTAAACGTTGGTATTACCCCTGAAGTAGCGAAATCGCTAGCGACCCAGAGCGGAAATGAGCGCTTTGCCTGGGATTCATATAGGCGTTTTATAGATATGTATGGCCGCATTGTTTGCAACATACCGCCTATAGACTTCCATAAAATAGAGGAAAGAATTTTCGAGTCAACCGGCGCATCAAGTTTACAAGAGCTCGATGTAGCAGGATTGCAATCTCTGGCACAATCTTTAATCAAAGAAATTGAGGCCCATACCGGTGAAGAATTTCCGACAGATCCAAATGTTCATTTAATTAAATCTGTTGAAGCGGTATTCCACTCATGGAATTCTGAGCGTGCCCAGCTTTATCGTAGGCGTGAGCGAATTCCGTCTGACTTAGGTACTGCTGTCAATATTCAATCCATGGTATTTGGAAACTTAAGTGATGATTCTGGTACTGGAGTTGCCTTTACTAGAGACCCTGCAACTGGTGAGAGCGGCAGTTATGGAGATTACTTAGATCGAGCTCAAGGCGAAGATGTTGTTGCCGGCATTAGAAATACAATGCCACTGGCACAAATGTATGAGAAAGAGCCAAGTGCTTACACGGAGCTAGAGCGGCTTATGGCCCTTTTAGAGGACCACTACCGAGATCTTTGCGATATTGAATTCACTGTTGAGCGCGGCAAACTTTGGATTTTGCAAACTCGCGTGGGCAAAAGAACTGCTGAAGCTGCATTTCGAATTGCAGTTCAGCTAGTCGATGAAGGCAAGATCACTATGGATGAAGCACTCTCTCGTATCACCGGTGAGCAATTGGCGCACTTAATGTTTCCGCAATTCGACCTTTCAGGCAATGTAGTTGAGATCGCGCGTGGAATTCCAGCATCTGCAGGCGCAGCAGTTGGTGAAGTCGTTTTTGACTCAAAAAGAGCATTCGATCTCGCCAAGAGTGGACGTAAAGTAATTTTAGTGCGTCGTGAAACTAGCCCTGATGACTTAGTGGGCATGGTTGCATCAGAAGGAATACTTACTAGCCGTGGAGGAAAAACATCTCACGCAGCTGTAGTAGCTAGAGGTATGGGTAAAACGGCGATCTGTGGAACAGAGAGCATCTCTGTTGATGAGAGGGCTAATTTATTTACTGTTGGCTCGCGAACAGTATATGAAGGTGAAGTTATTTCAATTGATGGAACAACGGGCGTTGTTTACATAGGAGCACTACCAACAATTGCCTCCCCTGTAACGGCTTACTTAGAAGGAAGACTCGATGCTGCTTCTAAACAAGCAACCCCAGTTGTTAAGGCAGTTGACCGTATTTTGCGACATGCTGATGGAGCAAGGAAACTAAGAATTAGAACTAATGCAGATACCCCAGAAGATGCGGTCAGGGCTCGAATACTGGGCGCTGAGGGTGTCGGGCTTTGCCGGACAGAACATATGTTCCTTGGACCACGCAGGTCCTATGTTGAGAGATTAATTTTGGCTGAAAATAATGAGGTACAACGAGGGGTTATTGCAGAGATGGAGCCACTGCAACGAGGAGATTTCGTTGGAATTATGATGGCTATGTCAGGCTTACCCGTCACCATCCGTTTACTTGATCCTCCCCTACACGAATTTTTACCTAATATTGCAATACTGAGTGCTGAGATGGCACGAGCTGAAGCACTCAATGAGGAGATATCTCCTCGTCAGCAAGCAATTTTTGCAGCCGTTAAAAGGCTGCATGAGTCAAACCCAATGTTGGGCCTGCGTGGCGTGCGACTTGGAATTTTAATCCCAGAGCTTTTCCAGATGCAGGTAAGAGCGCTAGTACTGGCTTGCCTAGAAGTAAGAAAGCTTGGCCATGATCCAAAGCCAGAGATTATGGTCCCGCTCGTTGCAACCCAACGCGAACTGCTGTACCTAAGAAAAACTTTAGAGGAAGAAATTGAAAAAACTTTAGAAGGAAGTGGGCAGGAATTTAATATTCAAATTGGCACAATGATCGAAACTCCTAGAGCAGCGATTACCGCAGGTCGAATTGTTGATTATGCAGATTTCTTTTCATTCGGAACAAATGACCTAACGCAGATGACTTGGGCATTTAGCCGTGATGATGTTGAATCGAGTTTCTTACCAAGGTATCTAGATTTAGAATTATTACCTTTTAATCCATTTGAATCCTTGGATCAAGATGGGGTTGGACTATTGGTAAAAATAGCAACAGAAGAAGCTAGGAAACAAAAGCCTGATTTTAAGATTGGGGTATGCGGTGAACATGGCGGAGACCCTAGAAGTATTCACTTCTTCCATGCACAGGACCTTGATTACGTTTCTTGCTCACCGTTTAGAGTTCCAATTGCTCGCCTTGAAGCTGGCAGAGCATCCATAATGCCACAAATTAAAAACGTTTCGTCAACAAGTTAATCTGAGATTATTCGGGAGTTGGTAAACCATTCTCCTTATAAAAATTTCTCCCTGGAATTCCCCACTCAAGAAAGAAATCCCCAACGGTCTTACATAGGGTCACATTTACGTCATTTACCGTCTCGATAAGAGCTTTTCCACGAACATCTGCCTTATTCTTGAAGTTCTCAAAATCTTCATCTCCCGCAAAGAGTGGATCATCCTGCTTTGGGGCTCGCTCTTTGATGAGGAGCACCAGAGATGACCTCGCCTCTTCCCCTAAAAATGTGATCCTTCGTCCCTCTACCGTGTCATATTCCAAAGCCAAGGGGTCGCTTTCAATATTTGGTACCAGCCGGCCTTCACTGTCTAAACTTCCAGCATCCTTGACCTTAATAGCAGCAACTTCTTCGAAAGTCAGCCCAGTACCGACAAGACTCAACATTAAAAGTCTTACAGTTGGATTAAAATCTCCACTTTTACTATTTGCAATATGTGACTTTGGACTTAACTGATAATTATTTGCCCAGGGGACTTGGACTCCGTTTACCGTCCACCATAGTTTTGGTCCAAATAATAATGCTGCTGTTTGAATAGATGTTAAATCTTGGTGAAGATATAAATACTTTTGTATGAGTAATTCTGCTGTTAAAGGGTC
>CAIUHY010000028.1 GCA_903899145.1 uncultured Actinomycetes bacterium | reverse complement strand
TGATGTTGGTGATAGGTCAAGCACGATACCTGCAAGAAAACCCATAATGATTGAACCATCATGATCTTCATATGCAATGAGTGCAATAGTTACTGCTAAATATAGAGAAAATCCTGCAATTGGAAAATGAATAAGAGAGACGGCAGATTCTTGAACGGCAAAAAGGACGAAGAAAAAGAACAAGCTATATGCAATACGGACCGGACTCACAAATTAAGCCTTTGATTTATGTGGGGTAGGAGTCGGTGAGGCACTTAAGGAAGGCGAAGGTGTTGGGGTAACTAAGACGGTAATTGTTGGTTGTGGAGTGGGGCTAATAGGGGTCTTTGGTGCAACATTTGGCGCGCTAATAATCACGGAAACAACACCTAAGTCATTCAGGTTTGCATATGACTTCACTATTGCGGTCTGAGTTAATGAAGAGTTTGTATGATCAACACTAGATACTTGTCCTATGGGTACTCCTGGAACAAATGGACGATTGTCTTGGCTTCCATTTGTTAATAACACATCTCCATCTTCAATTATTCCTGTTGGATCTAAAAGTTCTAATTGATACTGGGAGTTTCCTTGACCAAGTAGAACTCCAATGCTTTGTGAACGGGCTATTCGAACCCCTACTTTAAAACTTGGATCACTAATTAATAGAATAATTGCTGAGTTAGAAGTCACCATCTTGACTACGCCAATGAGACCGTTTTGTGAAATAACAGTTTGGTTCATTCTTATTCCATCTCTACTTCCGGCATCAACTGTTATGGTCTGCGAAAAGCTAGCCGCAGAACCGCGACCAATGACGCGAGCTGGAACAATTTTGTATCCACCTTGGCCTGCCAGATTAAGTAATCCCTTTAGCTGGGTAAGAGCACCTTTACTATCTACTTCTTTGGCGAGTTGTGCTTTCAGTAAATTATTCGCAGCTTTTACTTGATCTAGTTCAGCTTTAGTGTTGCCAAAATTTTTAATGCTACTAAAAAATCGACCGACAGGAGAAAAAACTGTAGAAACACCATTTTGAACGGGAGCTAAAATACTTTGAGTGATTGAGCGCGAACTTTTAGTCAGACTCACGCCACGCAAATCCAACGTTACTAAAAAGAGTGAGGTAACTAGCAAAATGATAAGCAGTAATCTTGAACGATTACCGCTTCCACGTGCCATAAGTGTCTTGAACTAAATTATCGGCGAGGCTCGGAAATCAAAACCTTTTCCAAGGCTTCGAATTCTTCAACACATTTGCCTGAGCCTTCTGCAACAGCTTGAAGAGGACGCTCGCAGATATGAACTGGCATTCCTGTTTCATGACGCAGACGCTCATCTAGCCCTCGCAGTAGCGCTCCTCCACCAGTAAGTACAATTCCTCGGTCCATCAAATCACTTGCAAGCTCAGGTGGCGTCTTATCTAATGTGCTCTTAATTGCATTGATGATCTGATTTACCGGTTCATCTAACGCTTTTCGAATGTCTTCGGCAGATACCAATATGGTCTTTGGTAGACCTGTTGCAAGGTCGCGACCACGAATTTCAGCATCTGGCTCATTAGGTAGGCGATACGCAGAGCCAATTGCCATTTTAATCTCTTCAGCTGTGCGCTCACCAAGTAAGAGTGAAAATTCACGCTTTACCCAGTCAATGATTGCTTGATCTAATTCATCTCCGCCTACGCGAATTGAAAGAGCGGTGACAATTCCGCCAAGAGAAATGACTGCAACTTCAGTTGTTCCCCCACCAATATCAACAACCATATTTCCTGTTGGCTCATGGATTGGAAGACCCGCTCCAATTGCTGCAGCCATAGGCTCTTCAATGATGTAAACCTTCCGTGCGCCAGCTGCATAGCCTGCATCCTTAACAGCGCGCTGTTCAACTCCTGTAATTCCAGATGGAACACAGACAACAATACGAGGTTTTGCAAGATAACGGCGGCGATGGACTTTTTGAATAAAGTAACGAAGCATGCGCTCTGTTGTATCAAAGTCGGCAATCACTCCATCTTTCAGTGGGCGAATTGCAACAATGTTTCCAGGAGTACGGCCAATCATGCGCTTAGCTTCAATACCAACAGCAAGAATAGCTCCGGTGTCTTGATTGACTGCAACCACGGATGGCTCATTAAGGACGATACCGCGACCTCTTACGTAAACAAGAGTATTAGCAGTTCCTAAATCAACTGCCATATCTCGTCCAATAAACGACATCCGATTATGATTTTTATCCTTAGCCATTAGCGTCCTTTCGCAAACTCGGGGAAGAAAATTTCAATTTCGCGGTTTGCTGATTCGACAGAATCTGAACCATGAACAATATTTTGAACAACTTTTGTGCCTGCATCTGCAGCTAGGTCACCACGAATGGTTCCAGGCTCAGCAGTAGTTGGATCTGTTGTCCCGGCTAGTTTGCGAAAGCCCTCGACTACTCGATTGCCTTCTGCAATAACAGCAACGATTGGGCCGGACGTCATAAACTCGATGAGAGGTTCAAAAAATGGCTTACCCTCATGCTCTGCATAGTGCTTAGCAAGCAAAGCACGATCAGCGTTCATAGTTTTGATAGCAACGAGTGAATAACCTTTAGCTTCAATACGAGAAAGAACTTGTCCAACCAAATTGCGCTTAACGCCATCTGGCTTGATTAAGACGAGGGTTCTCTCCATGGGTCAAGTGTATCCATCATTTGAGCGCGGACTTTCTCGCCCTTTTTGCCTACGAAATAGGCACACACCCAAAGCAGAGCGAATAGCGCGCCCATGAAATACATAGCCGGGACAACCATCCCGTAAGCGATTAGGCAGATCTGCCAGATGCTTCCCAGGATCCAGCCGCTCACCCTCTTTGTCATCCCTGCAGTTAATAAAATAAGTAGTGCAAGTATCGCTCCCAAAATAAGTTCACTACTACTGTGTTTATCCATAGCAAGTAACAATGCGAACCCCATTACTAAAGATTCCATTGCAAGCACGGATGCTCCTAGAACTCTCACGATAAATCACCAGCTCTCCCTGCGATAGTTCTAATAATCTTGCGACTCTCTCCTGCTGTTACTACTGAACCGGTAACGACAACCGCAGAGATCCCATCGCTTACCTGATTAAGTAATGCGCACTGCTCCATTGAATAAGTGATTGCGCTTCTTAAATCAGGTTCAAGATAGGTACGATCTTGCCCAAATACTTTTACTGCCCGCTTATATAGTTCATCAGCCAGCATGGCTCGGTCTGATGAATTTTGGGTAACAACTAAGCGATCAATTACTTTCTCAAGCTCAGCAAGAACACCGTCAACATCTTTATCTCCCAAAATAGCAAAGACACCAAAAACACTTTCAAAATCAAATTCATTTTGCAAGGTGGTCGAAAGCGCATGAGCGCCGTGTGGATTGTGCGCGGCGTCAAGGATCACAGTTGGATCACGATGAACAATTTCAAGTCTTCCAGGTGAATCAACTGCCAAAAATGAATTACGGACAACATCCTCATCTAGCGCAACCCCAGCAAATGCTTCCACTGTAGCCAATGAAAGGGCGGCATTAGTGGCTTGGTGGGCGCCATAGAGAGGAACAAAAATATCTGTGTAAGTCCCATGGATGCCATCAATTGTGAGCAATTGCCCGCCCACTGCTAAATCCCTCTTCTTCACCGCGAACTCAATTCCCTCGCGGTAAGGGATTGCAGCTCGCTCAAGAGCGCGCGCCATTAATACAGTTGCAACTTCTGGCTTCTGTGCTGCTAGTACAACATGAGACTCTGGCTTAATAATTCCAGACTTAGTGAGCGCAATTTCTTCAAGAGTATTTCCAAGATATTCCATGTGGTCTAAGCCAATTGGAGTTATAACTGAAACCTGACTTTGGACGACATTAGTTGCATCCCACTCACCACCCATTCCTGCTTCAATCACAGCAATATCTACTGGAAATTCTGCAAAGGCGACAAATGCAAGTGCG
This sequence comes from uncultured Actinomycetes bacterium, assembly GCA_903899145.1. GTDB lineage: Bacteria > Actinomycetota > Actinomycetes > Nanopelagicales > Nanopelagicaceae > PALSA-747. Next base: position 7,233 of record CAIUHY010000028.1, on the reverse strand, counting down.
GTCATAGCTTCAAAAAATGAAAGGGGATGTTCTTGTTTGCTATCGATTAGATCAAAATAAAGAGCAACGTCGTTATACGTTGATATAAGACCTTCTGGCGTAATTGATTGGCCATTAATAGAAATTCTTTCTAAAAAGCTCTCAAGGTGAGGGCTAGTAAAGCGTCCTGTGCGATATCCAAGTCCACGAAAGAGTGCATCAGACATACGTGATGTCGTTGTCTTCCCATTAGTTCCAGCAATATGAACCGTAGGATACGAAAGTTGCGGAGAACCAAGCGCATCACAGAGTGCTGAAATACGGTCTAATGAAGGCTCAATCTTTGTTTCTGGCCAGCGCTTGAATAACTCTTTTTCTATAAGCGCTACTACCTCAAAGTCTTCAGACGTTGTCATAATTATTCTGCAGGAAGGGCAGCTAAAGCTGCTTCTAATCGCGCGATATCAGCAGTTGTAATAACTAAGCGCTCTCTGATCTCAGTGAGGACATCAAGAGGGGCTTTCGCCATAAAGCCTTCGTTATCGAGCTTTACTTGTGCTGTTATTAAATCTTTTTTTGCAGTTGTTAAATCTTTAGTTAAACGCGCTCGTTCTGCTTTGATATCAATTGCTCCTGTTAGATCAAATTCAACGGTGACGGAACCTATCTCAATCTTCGCTGTGTAGTTACCTTCCGCCTTATCGCAGCGGACTATGAATCGAATGGCATCTTCATATGCTGCAAGCTCACCAAGTCCTGAGAACCTAGCAACGATTTTCCCTGAAGTTTTAATGCCTTGATCATTTCTAAATCTGCGAATTTCAGTAACAATCTCCTGAATAGAAGTTGCTGTCTTAAGAGAATCAGGATTTATAAATTTCTCATCTGCTACCGGCCACTCTGCATTTACGAGAGTCTGGCCACCTGTAAGAGTGCACCAGAGCTCTTCGGTAATAAAAGGCATTGCAGGGTGCAGTAGTCGTAATAGCTGATCAAGGACGTGTCCAAGGACTCTTGCAGTCGGAGCAGGATTCTGGCCAGCAAATGTAGATTTTGTAAGTTCTAGATACCAATCACATAAATCATCCCAAGCGAAGTGGTAAATAAGTTCAGATGCCTTTGCAAATTCAAATGACTCTAAATAAGCATCCGCTTCTTTAATTGTTTCATTGAGACGAGTAAGAATCCATTGGTCAATAAGATTCAGCGAAGAGAACTCAGGCAACTTACTTTCAACGTTAGCACCATTGAGCATCGCAAAGCGTGTTGCATTCCATAGCTTGGTCGCAAAGTTGCGAGCACCTGCAATCCATTCTTCAGCCAAGGCTTGGTCTGCTCCAGGGTTTGCACCTCTTGCTAATGTAAAGCGAAGAGCATCTGATCCGTACTTATCCATAAACTCAATGGGGTCAACTGTGTTTCCGCGACTCTTGGACATCTTCTTGCCAAAGCGATCTCGAACTAATCCGTGTAGCGCAATTGTTTTAAATGGCGCAACACCATCCATTGCAAAAAGTCCCATAAGCATCATGCGCGCAACCCAAAAGAATAAAATGTCATAACCAGTGACAAGAACACTAGTTGGATAGAACTTCTTTAAGTCGGGAGTTTCCTCTGGCCAACCAAGTGTTGAAAATGGCCATAAGCCAGATGAGAACCAGGTATCTAGTACATCTGGATCTTGTGTGTATCCGGCAGGTGGAACATCGTTGGGTCCGCAGACAACAACCTCATCATTGGGTCCGTAGTACACAGGAATTCGATGACCCCACCATAACTGGCGCGAAATACACCAGTCATGCATGTTATCGATCCAATCAAAATAACGTGGAGCGAGTTCCTCTGGTTCAATCTTTACACGGCCATCACGGACGGCATCTCCAGCTGCTTTTGCAAGGGGTGTAACTTTTACAAACCATTGTTTAGAAAGTCGTGGCTCAACAATCGTTTCACACCGTTGGCAATGTCCAACTGAATGCATGTATGGACGCTTTTCAGCAACAACACGTCCTTGCTTGCGAAGTTCTTCAACAACAGCAACGCGTGCATCAAAGCGATCCATGCCATCAAACTCAGTATTTGAGCCTTCCATCACCGCATTGATATTCATAATGATTGGCATCTCAATGCCGTGGCGAGTAGCCATTTCAAAATCATTTGGATCATGGGCTCCTGTTACCTTCACCGCGCCAGTTCCAAAATCAGGGTCTACTAATTCATCAGCAATAATTGGAATCATTCTGTTGGCAAGTGGAAGTAATACTTGCTTACCAACTAGATGTGAATACCTTGGATCATTCGGATTGACTGCAACCGCTCCGTCACCCAACATTGTCTCTGGGCGGGTTGTTGCAACGGTAATTGATAAATCCCCATCGCCATATCGAACTGATACAAATTCACCTGCAACATCAGAATGCTCAACTTCGATATCTGAAAGAGCAGTCAAACATCTTGGGCACCAGTTGATGATTCGCTCTGCGCGATAAATAAGGTCTGCATCATATAATCGTTTAAAGATTTCAAGTACTGCCTTAGATAATCCTTGATCCATCGTGAAGCGCTCACGCGACCAATCAACGCTGTCACCCAGACGTTTCATTTGAGCAAGAATTGTTCCGCCTGATTCCTTCTTCCATTCCCAGACTTTTTCAACAAACTTCTCGCGCCCTAGGTCATGACGTGTTTTACCTTGAGTAGCTAACTGTTTTTCAACAACGTTTTGGGTTGCAATACCGGCATGATCCATTCCAGGCAGCCAGAGTGCTTCAAAGCCTTTCATCCGCTTCATGCGAATCAAAATATCTTGCAAAGTGTGATCTAGTGCGTGACCAATATGAAGACTTCCGGTCACATTCGGTGGCGGAATAACAATCGTGAATGGTTGTTTAGATGAAGATGCATCTGCGGTGAAATATCCACCGTCTTGCCACTTCTTATAGAGAACGCCTTCAATCTCAGCTGGGCTAAAGCTTGCAGCGAGTTCGGGTCTCTTATCGGACTGATTCATAGGAGCGTCAGTCTAGATTAAAAGTTAAGCGCTCTTCTCTTCTGTGCGCTTTTCACCTTTTGCTGCGCGCTTAGGGCCAGTTCCGCGATTGATGTATTGCGGGGTTGCTTCCTTTAATACGACTTCCGGAGTGATGATTACTCTCTCAACTTCGGCACGTGATGGAACTTCATACATAACGCCAAGCAAAGTTTCTTCCATAATTGCTCGAAGACCACGTGCACCAGTACCCCGCTTGATTGCAAGATCTGCAACAAGCTCAAGTGCCTCTTGAGTAAATTCAAGTTCAACACCGTCAATATCAAAGAGGCGCTCATACTGCTTGATGAGTGCATTCTTTGGTTCTGTCAGGATCTGCATAAGAGCTGGGCGATCAAGATTTTCGACACTTGTGAGAATTGGCAAGCGGCCAATGAATTCAGGAATCATTCCAAACTTCAATAGATCTTCTGGCATTACATCACCAAAAATATCGATCTTTGAAATTTCCTCTTGTGACTGAAGTGTTGCGTTAAAGCCAACACCAGCCTTGCCCTTACGTCCTTCAATAATCTTTTCTAAACCAGCAAAGGCTCCGCCAACAATGAAAAGGATGTTTGTCGTATCAATTTGCAAGAACTCTTGGTGAGGGTGCTTACGTCCACCTTGTGGTGGAACAGATGCTGTTGTTCCTTCAAGAATCTTAAGAAGTGCTTGTTGAACACCTTCACCTGAAACATCGCGGGTAATTGATGGGTTCTCTGATTTACGTGCAACCTTATCGATTTCATCGATATAGATAATTCCTGTTTCAGCTTTTTTCACATCGTAATCTGCTGCTTGGATTAGCTTTAAAAGTATATTCTCAACATCCTCACCAACATAACCTGCCTCAGTAAGCGCAGTTGCATCAGCGATAGCAAAAGGAACGTTAAGCATGCGAGCTAGTGTTTGAGCAAGCAGAGTCTTTCCGCATCCGGTTGGACCAAGAATTAAGATATTTGATTTTGCAAGCTCTACTGAATCTTCGCGATTACTGTCACCAGATTGGATGCGCTTATAGTGGTTATAGACAGCGACTGAAAGTGACTTCTTTGCTCTATCTTGGCCAACTACATATTGATCAAGGAATGAATAAATTTCTTGAGGCTTTGGAACCTCGGTTAAACCAAGTTGTGAAGTTTCATTAAGCTCTTCGATAATAATTTCATTACAGAGATCAATACATTCATCGCAAATATAAACGCCAGGACCGGCAATGAGTTTCTTTACTTGCTTCTGGGTCTTGCCGCAGAAGGAACACTTCAGCAGATCGCCAGATTCACCAATGCGCGTTGTCATGGGAAAAGGGTAGATGAAATGGGAACAGACCGGGCGGGTTTCCCCGCTTCGGTCTGTTCGCTCTTAGAATAAATCAGAATAAGTGAGGGTTACTTGTTCGCCTTACGTGAAGCAAGTACCTGATCAATTAATCCATATTCAACCGCCTCTTGGGCGGTTAATATCTTGTCCCGCTCGATATCTTTATTGATCTCTTCAATCGACTTATTGGAGTGCTTTGCAAGCATCTGTTCAAGAAGAGCTCTCATGCGCATAATTTCAGCAGCTTGGATTTCAATATCCGAACCCTGCCCGCCACCTTCACTATATGGCTGGTGGATAAGAACGCGTGCATGTTCAAGTGCCATGCGCTTGCCCTTAGTTCCTCCTGCAAGAAGTACCGCTGCTGCAGATGCTGCTTGGCCCAAGCAAATTGTCACAACGTCTGGGCGGATAAATTGCATGGTGTCATAAATGGCAGTCAAAGCTGTAAATGAGCCACCAGGTGAGTTGATATAAAGAATGACATCACGATCTGGATCCATTGACTCAAGAGTCAGCAATTGAGCCATAACATCGTTTGCGATGGTGTCATCAATTGCTTGGCCAAGAAAGATGATGCGTTCTTCAAAGAGTTTTGTATAAGGATCTAAGCGCTTGTAGCCATAAGAGGTCTTCTCTTCAATCGTTGGCAGAACATAGCGATTATGGATCTCATGGAGTTGGTTCATATTGTTTGTATTCACGCTGTTCCACCACTTCCTGAAACTTGACCTGCTGAACGAACAACATGATCAACAAGACCATATTTTTTTGCCTCTTCAGCATCAAACCAACGGTCGCGGTCTGAGTCAGTTGTAATAGTTTCAAGTGATTGACCTGAGTGGAATGCAATGAGTTCTGCCATCTTCTTCTTTGTAAATGACATCTGCTCTGCTTGGATCTTGATATCAGTAGCTGTCCCGCCGATACCACCAAGTGGTTGGTGCATCAAAATGCGAGCATTAGGAAGTGCATAGCGCTTTCCTGCTGCGCCAGCGCATAACAAGAATTGACCCATAGATGCAGCAAGACCCATAGCAACTGTTACCACATCGTTCTTGATGTATTGCATGGTGTCATAAATTGCCATGCCAGCAGAAACTGATCCGCCAGGAGAGTTGATATAAAGGTAGATATCTTTATCTGGGTCTTCAGCTGCAAGTAGAAGCATCTGAGCAGAGATGGCGTTAGCCATATTGTCTTCAACTTGTGACCCTAAAAAAATAATGCGGTCTTGAAGTAAACGCTGATAGACCTGATCATCTAGACCACCTGGGAATTTACCCGCGGCTCTTATCTCCACTGCTCCTCCTACTTACTACGGCTAGTTATTGTTGATTAATCCTGTATTGACCTTAACAATCTTTCAGGGCAAATGCTTCCGCAATGTGCTCTCTTTCCCGCAGGAGGTTGTTCGCCCTGAGAGAAGTGAAGAGAAAGATCTACTTAATTTCCTCAGAAACTGAGTTATCAACCTGTGGACGAAGTCCCTCAAGGTCAACGCTCTTGCCTGACTTGGTCACAACTTTCACACGGCCTAAGACAGCAGCTAGTGCTTTAGCGCGGCCAACTTCTGAAACCATTGTTGAAATTTGGCCTGCTTCTGAAACCTCTTTAATGAATTGATCCGGAGTCATCCCATAACGCTGGGAAGCGCGCACCAAATACTCAGTGAGCTCTGATTCATTGACTGAAATATCTTCAGCAGAAGCGATCGAATCAAGAAGAATTTCGTTAATTAATTGCTTGGTTGTCTGTTCGGTAACTTCCTTGCGGTGAACGTCATCTTCAAGGCGACCTTCTTTTTCAAGGTGATCGTTCACTTCTTCTTCAATGAGGTTGGCAGGAAGCGGGACAGTGACACTTTCAATAAGTTTTTCGACCAAGAGATCACGGGCCTGAGCTCCTTGTTCAAGTCCTTTAACCCGCTCTAAACGAGTCGCAATATCTGCCTTAAGTTCAGCCAAGGTATCAAATTCACTTGCAAGCTTTGCGAATGCATCATCTAGTGGCGGCAAATCGCGATGCTTAACAGCTTTCACAGTGACATCAACTTCGGCCTTTTCGCCCTCGGGCATTCCTACAAGTGCTGTTTCAAAGCGCTTACTTTGGCCCGCACCTAAGCTAGCGAGCGCATCATCTAATCCATCAACCATGCTCTTTGAGCCAACTTCATAAGAAATGTCACTAGCTGTTCCGCCATCAAGTGCAACGCCCTTAACTGTTGCAACAAGATCAATGGTGACAAAATCACCATTCTCAATACTCTTTTCAACGGTAGTCAAAGTGCCAAAGCGGCCACGGAGACCATCGATCTGCTCATTTACTTCCGCGTCAGCAACAACAACGTCATCAACAGTAATTGTCATCTCTGAAAAATTAGGAAGCGCGATATCTGGTCGCACATCAACTTCAACAGTAAAAGCCAACTTCTCTTTATCAACGAGCTCAGTGACATCAACTTGTGGTCGACCGATCGCAACGATCTTATGCTCTACACGGGCCTTGCTATAGAAATCTGGAAGAGCAGCATTGATTGCTTCATCTAATACAGCTGCACGTCCCACACGTTGATCAATCATCGCTGCAGGAATTTTTCCTTTGCGAAAACCAGGAACGGTGATCTTGTTAGAGATCGACTTATAGGCATCAGCTATATGTGGTTGAAGTTCGTCGAAGGAGACTTCAATAGATAATTTTCTGCGGGTCTCGTTTATATTTTCTACGGCGCTTTTCACTAAGGCCCTTTCGAAGTTGGTTTCTATTTCTGGTCGGGGCGGGGAGATTCGAACTCCCGGTCTCCTGCTCCCAAAGCAGGCGCGCTAGCCACTACGCTACGCCCCGCGGCGTAAGTGGGAAGTCTAAGGGGTCAAGTTCACAACTCCCAACCGAAGCCGATAGCG
>CAIUHY010000027.1 GCA_903899145.1 uncultured Actinomycetes bacterium | reverse complement strand
GGCTGAATTAACTATCTATGACAACTTAGGCCGTGATGGTGAGCCTGTATGGAGTGATTTGTGCCGAGGCCCTCATCTTCCATCAACAAAACAGATTCCTGCATTTAAGTTGATGCGCTCTGCTGGCGCATACTGGAGAGGTTCTGAGAAGAACCCCATGCTTCAGCGCATTTATGGAACTGCATGGCCTTCGCAAGAAGAGCTCGATGCATATTTACTATTGCTCGAAGAGGCAGAGAAGCGCGATCACCGCAAGTTAGGCGCTGAACTTGATCTCTTCTCGTTCCCTGAAGAAATTGGAAGCGGGCTCGCAGTCTTTCACCCAAAGGGTGGAATTATCCGCAGGGCGATGGAAGATTATTCACGTCGTCGCCATGAAGAAGAGGGATATCAGTTTGTTTATTCACCTCATTTAACAAAATCTACTTTGTTTGAAACTTCAGGGCATTTAGATTGGTATTCAGAAGGTATGTATCCGCCGATGGTGATGGATGAAGAGCACCATGCCGATGGAACAATTAAGCGCCAAGGGCAGAAGTACTACATGAAGCCTATGAACTGCCCATTTCACAATTTGATCTATAAATCAGGAAGCCGCTCGTATCGAGATCTTCCGATTCGTCTCTTTGAATTTGGAACTGTCTATCGCTATGAAAAATCAGGTGTTATTCACGGACTGACAAGAGCCCGCGGTTTCACACAAGATGATGCGCATATTTATTGCACCAAAGATCAGATGATGGGCGAGTTAGATTCACTTCTTACCTTCGTCCTTAATCTTCTGCGCGACTATGGGCTAGAAGATTTCTATCTCGAACTTTCAACTCGTAACCCTGCAAAATCTGTGGGTTCAGATGCAGATTGGCATGAAGCAACTGAGGCGCTGCGCCAAGCAGCAAGTAAGCAGTCACTTGAATTAATTATGGATCCTGAAGGTGCTGCCTTCTATGGACCGAAGATTTCTGTGCAGGCACGAGATGCGATTAGCCGTACATGGCAGATGTCTACGATCCAAGTAGATTTCCAACTTCCACAAAGATTTGATTTGGAATACCAAGCTGGTGATGGCTCGCGCCAACAACCAGTGATGATTCATCGCGCACTCTTTGGCTCCATTGAACGTTTCTTTGGAGTACTTACTGAGCACTATGCAGGAGCGTTTCCTCCATGGCTTGCACCAGTACAAGTAAGAGGAATTCCTGTAGCAGATGCGTTCTTGCCATATCTGCAAGATGTTGCCGTTCAGATGCGTAAAGAAGGCATTCGTATTGATGTTGATTCATCCGATGATCGCATGCAGAAGAAAGTACGTAATGCTCAGATGGAGAAGATTCCATTCATGATGATTGCGGGTGAAGAAGATATGAGCGCCGGGGCTATCTCATTTAGATATCGCAATGGTGAGCAGAAGAATGGTGTGAAGATTTCTGATGCTATCTCTGAAATTTTAAACGCAATTAAGAACCGTACGCAGATATAAAGTGAGCGAGCAGCAAGCAGGAGCAGGTATGCCTGATGGATGGGCAAGGCTTTGGGCGCCTCATCGAATGAGTTATCTCGCCGGAGAAAATAGGCCACTTCCTGGAAACGATCAGCCTTGTCCATTTTGCCGAATTCAAGGTTTAGATGATGAGGAGGGGCTCATAGTTGCGCGGGGCAAGTCTGCATATGTTGTTATGAACCTATATCCATATAACGCTGGACATGTATTGGTATGTGCCAACCGACATGTCGCAGATTTAACCGATCTCACGGTTGAGGAACGCAGCGAAATAAGTGAACTTAGCGCTCACGCAATGAAAGTTTTACGTAAGGTTTCTAATGCGAAAGGATTTAATTTAGGAATGAACCAAGGGGCGCTATCTGGCGCTGGGGTTGCGGAGCATATTCACCAGCATGTTGTCCCTAGATGGTCGGGGGATGCAAACTTCATGCCAATTATTGGACAGACAAAGGTATTACCGCAATTACTCAGTGAAACGAGAAAAGCATTAGCCGATGGTTGGAATCAGGTTTAAGTACTCTTTTATTTCGCTAATCCCCATTCCAGTTTTTTCAATCCAGGGTAGCGCTGGAAAGAGTAATCCCGCTTGAAAGCTTTCTTCGCCCGCTTCTTCAATTGCATCCATGTATTCACTTTTAAAGTCTGCAACGAGTTCTTCGTGCTCAGGATCTGCCGGGCGCTTTGTTACTGTGCCATCTGAGTAATCAGTGATCTCGAGTGTTCCAAGTGAGATGAGAGCTACTGGGGCTCCATCATCGCCATGTAAAACAAGATAAGGGGTAACAATGGGATCGAGCATCTTTGAGGCGATTGCTGACATATCTTCAAAATCGATCTCTGATGATATTAGGTCGCTGACAACTACGATGGATGGAACATAGAGTTCTCTGGCTGTTCGCCATGTCTCTAGGTCGGCAGAAACTATTCCTTCATTTGCGCTGACGATAAATATCGCGCCATCAGCCTCTTCAAAATCAACTGGTTCCAGGGCGAGGGCCGTGGCAAGTTCGGCAGATTTTTGGCCGATAATGGCAATTCTTGCGCGAGAAATTAGGTCTGCCATAGCACCAAAGCCTACGATGTAATCGTGTTACAGAGCTCAATTCGCATACCTGTCACTCGGGCAATTACTCCACTCTGCCGATTTCTTCTGAAAATTGGTGTCACAGCTAACCTATTAAGTGCTGTCGGAGGAATTGGAGCAACAATAAGCGCGATTGTATTTTTTACCCATGGAAACTACTTCTGGGGCACTTTAGTCACACTCTTTTTTATCCTCTTTGATCTACTTGATGGAACCTTGGCAAGAATGTCAGAAAGTGGTGGATCAACATGGGGAGCGCTCCTTGATTCCACACTTGATCGTATTTCAGATGCCACAGTAATCGGCTCGGTTGCCTATTACCTTTCTCGCTCCCATGATCGCCTTGTTCCTGTTTTATTGGTGGCACTTGTTGCCGGAAGTCTGGTTTCATATATCAAAGCAAGGGCTGAGAGTTTAAAGATAAAATGTGATGGTGGAATTGCTGAGCGCACAGAGCGCCTGATTATTATTTTTGTTGCACTTGGCCTTGCTGGCCTCGGTGTTCCATTTGTTTTGGCAATTGGTTCCTGGTTCTTGGCTCTGATCAGTATTTATACCGCAATAGAGAGATTGGTGATCGTCTTTCAAGCGACCCGAGTAGGCGCTTAAGGCTGTGAAGCAATTTACTTATCTTGCCTATCTATCTGCTTGGAAGATCATTCGAATACTTCCAGCAAAACTTGCATATGGACTTATGCAGGTCATTGCCGATCGAATCTATGCAAAGAATGTTCCAGGTGTACAAAGACTTCGTACAAACTATGCCCGCGTGAGGCCTGATCTTTCACCAAAAGAACTTGAAGAATATGTGAAAGAAGGAATGCGCTCATACCTTCGTTATTGGTGTGACACATTTAGATTGCCTTCATGGAGCGATGAGCAGATCATTTCAACAGTCAACGTGGTTAATGAGCACTACCTGAGAGATGCGCTATCGGCAGGAAGTGGTTGCATTGTCTCACTCCCACATGCAGGTAACTGGGACCATGCTGGTGCTTATTTTTGTAAGACAGGGGCGCCGCTCGTCACTGTGGCTGAGCACCTTGAACCCGAGAAGCTTTTTCAAAAGTTCCTGAGCTACCGCCAATCCATTGGCATGGAAGTCCTTGATGCCAGTGCAAGATCTTTAGGGACGCTCGCTCTGCGCCTTCGCTCTAATCGACTTGTTGCACTTGTTGCAGATAGGGACTTATCTAAAAATGGGGTGGAAGTTAACTTCTGTGGGTTCCCAGCGCGTATGCCGGCAGGGCCCGCAGTCTTATCCATTCAAACAGGTGCTCCGTTGATTACGGCCTTTGTTAGTTATACAAAAAGTGGACTCGATATTGAGTTTGGCGCTCCTATTAAAGTTCCAGTAACGGGAACAAGCAACGAAAAAGTCATGATAATGATCCAACAGAGCGCAACTCGTCTAGAGGCTCATATAAAGGGTTCGCTGACCGACTGGCATATGCTGCAACGTATTTGGATTGACGGAGATTTTAAGGAGCGCGATGAGTAAGAAGTTGCGCATTGGGATGGTCTGCCCGTATGGATGGGATATTCCTGGGGGAGTGCAGAGTCATATTCGTGAATTAGCGAATCACTTTGTGAATCAAGGTCACTATGTTTCTGTCATTGCGCCCGTGAGTGATGAAGATTCAGTAAAAGATTCATGGCTTATCAGCGCGGGAAGGCCAATACCTATCCCATTTAATGGATCTGTTGCTCGAGTTTTATTTGGTCCAATTGCATCCGCTCGCGTGCGAACGTGGATTTCCAATGGTGACTTTGATGTTCTACATATGCATGAGCCAGGCATTCCTTCCGTTTCACTTCTTGCATGCTTTGCGGCAGAGGGTCCACTCGTCGGAACGTTCCACGCATCGACCCCTCGTTTGAGAGCGATTGCCGCTGTTGGCCCGCTCATCGAACCTATGATCGAAAAGCTTAGCGCGCGTATTGCGGTGAGCGAGATGGCGCATGACACCCTCAAGAATCTCTATGGAACAGAAGCTGTTGTTATTCCTAATGGAATTGATTATGCAAAACTATCTGTTGGTCGCATTTCTAATGCGAGTGAACACCTTGATAGACCAACAATTGGATTCCTTGGTAGATTTGAAGAAGACCGCAAGGGGCTTCCTCTTTTGCTTGAAGCTCTAGCAATTGTTATTCAATCTTTTCCTGACGTGGAGCTTATTGTTGCTGGTCCTGGAGATTCACAGCGTGTGATGAATAAAGTTGATTCAAGCGTTTCTTCCCATGTGAAGTTTCTCGGCAGGCTCTCTGACGATGAGAAAGTCTCTTTCTTCCATAATCTCAATGCGTATATCGCCCCTAATACAGGCGGAGAGTCATTTGGAATTATTTTGGCTGAATCAATGGCATCCGGAACGCCTGTCATTGCAAGTGACATCCACGCCTTTAAGGCAGTTTTAGAGGGCGGGAAGAATGGAATCCACTTTGAATCCGATAATGCCCAGGATTTAGCAAAGAAGATCATCGAGTTGTTGCGTGCCCCTGTTCGCATCGATGAGTTTGCCGAGAAAGGTCTGAGCGCTGCGCGCGCCTACGATTGGAATAACATTGCAAGCGCGATCATGAGCGTTTACGAAATGGCATTAGTTGGAAATAACAAAGTAAGTGTCGGCACAGAGAATGCAACATGGAAGAGGGGCAGATGAGTACTCCAGTGATGCTTCTCATTGCTTTCATTTTTATCTTCGTTTGGTACCTGTCATTTTCAGCATCCAGACTTGATCGACTCCACCATAGAGTTGAAACTTCATGGGAACATCTAGATGCACTGCTTCAGCGCAGAGCTGCTCTGGCACTGGAGATTTCACATAAAAGTGATTTAGATGCAGCTACATATTTAATCCTTACCGAATCTGCATATGTCAGTCGTGAGGAATCAATCTTGGCTCGTGAGGATGCTGAACGATCACTCTCGGAGTCGTTGAAATTCTTAAGGGAGGCCGCCGCCGCCCATGATGTCTCAATCGATGTCTCACTTCTTGATGAGCTCACTATTCTGACAAATAAAATTACTCTAGCAATGTCGATACATTTAGAGGCGGTATCAAGTGTTGAGAAGCTACGCTCTAAATTGATTTTTAGAGTATTTAGGTTGGCTGGACGAGCAAAACTGCCTACGCGTTATTCATTTGAAGAGGATGCACTGTGAAAACCGCAAGCAAAAGTGCATTTCTCGTTGCTTGTTGCCTATTACTTTTAACAGCATGTGGAAGCAAAAGCGTTGGGGAAAGTGCTGGTATTCAAAGCAGTCCAAATGCATTGACGGGAATGCCAGGTATTAACGGGCCAGTTTTGTTTGTGAAGATAGATGATACACAGCCCGCTCATCCGCAAATTGGCTTAGATAAGGCAGATGTTGTTTATATTGAAGAAGTTGAAGGAGGGCTCACACGGCTTGCTGCGGTTTTCTCTAATGCACTTCCACCATTTATAGGACCAATTCGTTCTGCGCGAATAAGTGATATTGATCTGATGGCTAGTTATGGACATCCAGCATTTGCCTATAGTGGGGCACAGAAATTATTCTTGCCAGTTATTGAGGCAGCAAATATTGAAAACTTGGGAGCTGAGCTTGAGCCTCCATCAATTTATTCCAGGGATCCAGGTAGGCAAGCTCCAACAAATATGCTTCTTGATCCACAAGCACTCCTCACAAAAGCAATTGTGACCGAGAAGCGAAATATTGATACTGCTAAATCTGTCGGGTGGAAATTTGGTCCTCTTCCTAAAACGGGGGTTCCAATTCTGGGTGTTGATTTGAAGTGGCCTGCTTCTTCATACCAACTCACATGGTCGGTTGCGCAAAAACGCTGGCTACTTATGTATCGCCACGAACCAGACCTTGGTAGTGATGGCATTCAATTAGGTTCGCCAACATTCATTATCCAAAACGTAAGTATTACTAATTCGATTTATCATGATCACAATAACAATTACACCCCATTTAGCAATACGGTCGGGTCGGGCACCGGTTATTTACTTCGTGACGGGCAATCGATCTCGGTCTTTTGGAATCGGGCAACACCTGCATCTGGAACTACATGGACTCTAAAAGATGGTTCTCCTGCCTATTTCAGCCCAGGACAAGTCTGGGTTGCCCTTACTGACCAAGTGCCCACCTTCACTACGCCTGCTCCAACTGGGACGCCAGCACCTGCTCCGACAAAGTAGACTTCTCGTCTTACTAGTCGCGTTCAACAAGTAAACAGAGGAATGAAAATGGCGGATAGCACTTCAAAGGTAACCGGTACGGGTCGCGTTAAGCGCGGCATGGCAGAGATGCTCAAGGGCGGCGTCATCATGGACGTTGTTAATGTTGAGCAAGCAAAGATTGCCGAAAATGCTGGTGCTGTTGCCGTGATGGCACTTGAGCGCGTACCTGCAGATATTCGTGCGCAGGGCGGAGTTGCCCGTATGTCAGATCCAGACATGATTGAAAAGATTCAAGCAGCTGTATCAATTCCCGTTATGGCAAAAGCACGTATTGGTCATTTTGTTGAAGCACAAATTTTACAATCTCTCGGTGTTGATTACATCGATGAGTCAGAAGTATTAACTCCTGCAGATTATGAGAATCACATCGATAAGTGGAATTTCACCATTCCTTTTGTTTGTGGTGCTACAAATCTTGGTGAAGCACTACGTCGCATTAATGAAGGTGCCGCGATGATCCGCTCAAAGGGAGAAGCGGGAACCGGCGATGTTTCAAATGCAACAACACATATGCGCAAGATCAGCCAAGAAATCCGCCGCCTATCATCAATGCGTGAAGATGAGCTTTATGTTGCTGCTAAAGAAATGTCTGCCCCATACGAATTAATTAAAGAAG
>CAIUHY010000026.1 GCA_903899145.1 uncultured Actinomycetes bacterium | reverse complement strand
AATATCACTTGGTTCAACGTGGCCATCTATTCCAACTTTTGGTGTCATAAGCCAGATTGGGCCACTCTCACTTAAGAATGTGAGGGCATCGACTAGATCATCGACTAGATCACCATCACCATCTCTCCACCACAAAACAACAGCATCAACGACTTCATTGGAATCACTTCCAAGGAAGGGCTGTCCTGATTTTGCAATAATCTGATCACGCAGGGCAACGTCGCAGTCTTCATCAAAGCCAACCTCAAGAATTAATTCACCTGAAGTGATTCCCATCCGCTCAACTGTTAGTGCAGGCCCCTGTGGGGAGTTCAAGCAAGTACCTCCTCGCGTAGATAGTGGCGGGAATCTCCCCGACAGGAGTAGTCCACTCCCCTTGAGGTGAGAAAGCAACTCCCAGAAGGTGAATAAACTCTTCCCATGAGCGAGAACTCCCAGAACCCTACCCACTTCATCGATCAGTTAGTCGATACAGACCCTGCTGAAACCGCAGAGTGGAGAGAGTCCTTAGATGCAGTTCTAAAAGCAGCGGGTCCAGTTCGCGCACGGTATCTCATGTTGTCCATGTTGAACCGAGCGCAAGAAAAAAATCTTGGAGTCTCAGCGCTTCGCGCAACTGATTACATCAACAGTATTCCTCCAGCACTTGAACCTCAGTTTCCTGGAGATGAAGTGATGGAACGTCGTATCCGCGCATTCATTAGATGGAACGCAGCAATTATGGTGCACCGTGCTCAACGTCCAGGCGTTGGAGTAGGTGGACACATCTCTACTTATGCATCTTCTGCATCTTTATATGAAGTCGGCTTTAACCATTTCTTCCGTGGACAAGATCATGCAGGCGGCGGAGATCAAATTTTCTTCCAAGGCCATGCGAGTCCAGGCGTGTACGCGCGTGCATTTATGGAAGGTCGTCTGACTGAAAAACAGATGGATGGATTCCGGCAAGAGCTTTCACATGATGGTGGAGGGTTATCTTCATATCCACATCCACGCTTAATGCCAGAGTTTTGGCAGTTCCCAACAGTTTCAATGGGACTTGGTCCAATTAATGCAATTTACCAAGCGCGCTTTAATCGTTACTTACAAGGCCGTGGAATTAAAGATACATCAGATCAAAATGTTTGGGCATTTTTGGGTGACGGTGAGTGCGATGAACCAGAAACACTTGGCGCAATCAGTCTTGCTGCTCGTGATGGACTAGATAACCTCACATTTGTTGTTAACTGTAATTTGCAGAGACTTGATGGTCCTGTGCGCGGTAACGGAAAGATTATTCAAGAACTTGAATCAATCTTTGGTGGCGCCGGTTGGAATGTCATCAAAGTTGTTTGGGGCCGTGAGTGGGATGAACTTCTTGCGATGGACCGTGAAGGCGCACTCGTTGATCTCATGAATAAGACAAATGATGGTGATTACCAGACATTAAAAGCTGAGGGCGGCGCATACGTCCGCGAGAATTTCTTTGGTCGCGATCCGCGAACAGCAGCAATCGTTGCTGGTTGGAGTGATGAAAAAATTTGGGCTTTAAGGCGTGGTGGCCATGATTACCGCAAGCTATTTGCAGCTTATAAACAAGCGACTGAAAAGAATGGCAAGCCAACTGTCATCCTTGCAAAGACGATCAAGGGCTGGACACTTGGCTCGCACTTTGAAGCTCGTAACTCCACTCATCAAATGAAGAAGATGACGATTGAAGATCTCATGCAATTCCGTGATACTTTAAAAATACCACTTCCAGATTCTGCAATTGATGCAAAACTTCCTTCTTATTACCACCCAGGTGTAGATTCACCTGAATATAAATACATGATGGAGCGCCGCACAACTCTTGGCGGTTCAATTCCTACTCGCCACAAAGTTTCAAAGCCTTTTATCCTTCCACCTGAGAGCACATATGAATCAGTTAGGCGTGGCTCTGGTCATCAAGAAGTCGCAACAACTATGGCATTTGTGCGCTTACTTAAAGATTTGGTGAAAGATCCAAATATTGGCACGCGCTTTGTTCCCATCATTCCTGATGAAGCTAGAACCTTTGGAATGGATAGTTTGTTCCCAACCTTAAAGATCTATTCACCTCATGGTCAGCAATATGCCTCTGTGGACCGTGAACTGATGCTTTCTTATAAAGAATCAACTTCCGGCGTTATTTTGCATGAAGGAATTAATGAAGCCGGTTCTGTAGCCTCATTTACCGCCGTCGGGTCTTCATACTCAACGCATAACGAACCAATGATTCCTATCTATATCTTCTACTCAATGTTTGGTTTCCAGCGCACGGGAGATGCCTTCTGGGCTGCATCTGATCAATTGGTACGTGGTTTTGTAATAGGCGCAACTGCAGGTCGCACAACACTCAACGGTGAAGGCTTGCAGCACGAAGATGGGCACTCACTACTTCTTGCTTCAACTAACCCTGCAGTTGTTTCCTATGACCCTGCGTTTGCATATGAAGTTGGGCATATTGTTAAAGATGGTCTGCGCCGTATGTATGGAGAGAACAGCGAGAACATC
This sequence comes from uncultured Actinomycetes bacterium, assembly GCA_903899145.1. Taxonomy (GTDB): domain Bacteria; phylum Actinomycetota; class Actinomycetes; order Nanopelagicales; family Nanopelagicaceae; genus PALSA-747. The sequence goes on along the minus strand of CAIUHY010000026.1, from coordinate 4,507 downwards.
TACTACTACCTCACTGTCTATAACGAGCCTTATGTGCAACCAGAAGAGCCAGAGAACCTTGATGTAGAAGGCTTACTCAAAGGGATTTATCTCTACTCCCCCGCTAAACAGCGAAGCAAGAAAACTGTTCAGCTCCTCGCCTCAGGTGTCGGAATGAACTGGGCACTTGCAGCTCAGAAATTGTTGGCGGAAGATTGGGATATTGCAGCAAATGTCTGGTCTGTAACCTCATGGAATGAATTGCGCCGTGATGGTCTTGCTGTTGACCGACATAACTTATTAAATCCAGATGATAAGCAGAGCGCTTACATCACCCAAAAACTTAAGGGTCAAGAGGGTCCTGTGATCGCTGTAAGTGATTTCATGCGCGCAGTCCAAGACCAAATTGCACCTTGGGTAAGCCAACCTTTCTACTCACTTGGAACAGATGGGTTTGGGCTTTCAGATACGCGCGGAGCTCTGCGTCGTCACTTCAAAGTCGATGGTCCATCCATCGTCGTTGCTGCACTTTCTCAACTTGCTGACCTCGGTGAGATCAAGAGTAAGCTCGTTAAAGAAGCAATCGAAAAGTATCAAATTAACGATGTGAAGGCAGCAGATCCAGGTAATACGGAAGGTTCTGGCTAATCCAGGTTAACTCTTAATCTGCAAGAGGTGCTTGAAGGACTACCGAGCAAGTACTGAAAGGTAATATTTTGAATGGTTAGTCATGTATGAGTCCTATTGCACACATCTCCAAAAAAAAAGAAATCACTCATTAATACATCTCTTCTAGTTTTTGATAAGTTTCATCAAAATAACGCACTCGCCAGCGCTTGTCGCGCTTGAACTAACCTAGGATCTTCTGGATCAATAAGAGTGAAAAGTGAAAGTAGATGCTCACGCACCTTCATACGATCATCTGCTGTTGTCTTCTTCACAAGTGCAATAAGCCTATTAAATGATCCATCTAGATCACCTTGTGCTACTTGCACATCTGCGGCAAGTATCTGCGCTTCTATATCATCAGGTGAGGAATCTGCAGTAGAAATAGTTAAAAGAAAATCCACACCTTGAAGACGAAGCATCAGTTCAACTTGAGCAAGACCAGCTACTGCTAGTGAATTTCCCGGAGAACGAAGTAACCATTGCTTATAAGAAGTGGCAGCTGCCACAAAGTCGCCCTCTTCAAGTGCGATCAGTGCTGCCTGCTCTTCTGGTTCTAATTTCTCTTCTACAGCTTCTCTTCCTAGCATTTGTTCTGAATTATCACTACCTGCAATTCCTATCCCACGCTCTGCCGCTAGGGCATGAACTTTATTAATCACCAAACGTAGTTGTTCATCTGTTGGAACAGTCTCAAAGAGAGGGACTAATTGTTCTTGTATCAGAGCAATTGCCAATGGGACAGATTGCACTTGTAGTGCTGCAGCAACCGAAGGTTCTTGATCTATGTTGACGCTACCTAATATCCAGCCTGGGCCACCTTCTTTTGCAGAATCATCTTCATGTATCTTGCTAAGAGAAGCTAGTACCTTCTGTGACTCTGAGCTTCTAGGTGACCAGCAGATAATAATAACTACTTGAGAATTTGATTCTGGAATTATCTCCTGCATCAGATTTGTCTGGTTAACCGCAATTCCAACATTGGCAACTTGCGGCGCTGGATTCTTGAGAGAGCTCAGATCAAATGCACGCCCAAAGCCTTTAGGAAGTGGTGGCATACTCATGGTTGTGCTCCGATTCCTGCTCGATGGGGCAATATAGATCGAATGTAATCTTCAGCTGCAAAGGTAAGACCGGGATCTTTACCTTGCCGTTCACCTAAATACCACCGATGTTCTAATATTTCATGAAACATCTGCGCGGGTTCTACGAAGCCGCGAAGCTCAATTGGAATCATATTCATTATGCGTTGATATGTCTCACTCATCCAGCGACGAGCACTATCTTGAATAGGAGGAAGCGGTTTCTTTTCACGGCCTCTGAATCTGTCAAAAGATGCAAGTAATCGTTTTGCCTGCAGCTCTTCAGCGTGAATTCCCATAAGTTCCCATAAGCGATGCTGGTGATAACCAGAAGCAACAAGCTTCGGCATAAACTTAAGTGCACCCTTTTCTCCATCAAGTGTTACTTCTACTTCTTCAACTGCAAAACCAAGATCCTGCACAGCACGCATCGCCTTCTCAACTGCGTGACGGTCAGTCGGGTCTAATATCTGAGGCTCTTTGAGCATTGCCCATAAACGTCTATAGCGCTTAATGACTGTCTGGGCAGCTTTAATAGGATCCATTCCTATATGAAGTACCCCGGAAGAAGCAAGGTCTTCTAACTCTGCTGCAACATTGAATTGAGCAATTTCAAGATCATGCTCACGCTGACCATTACTCAGCTGAGTTTGGAATTCACCAGTTTCAGCATCTACTAAATAGGCAGCATATTCATTTGCATCTCTGCGAAATAAAGTGTTAGACAGTGAGCAATCACCCCACCAGAAACCAAGCAAATGCAACCTAACAAGAAGTAAGGCAAGTCCATTTGCCATAGTTGTAATTTCATGGGGAGTTGGGTTGCCACTCATGATCACGCGATATGGAAGTGAGTAAGGGAGATAACGTGTAACTAAAGCACATGGAAGTGCTTCTCCTCGCTTTGAAAGCCTGTCTTCCACGATCGCAACAGGTTCAACACATGGCGCATTTCTGTTATTTAGTTCTCGCAATATTGCATATTCTTTTTGTGCAAATTCTGGGACGGTCTCTTTAACGGCAAATACTTCGCGCTCTCCTGGACCAGTGCGGACAAGGCGCACAATATGGCGAGAGATACCACGCATTGAAGCTAAGCCATCTTCTTCAGGCCACTCTTCAACGGGCTTGCGCCAAGACAGGTTCGAAAGAGTCGCCATATCTTCACTTAAACCAGTGATTCTTAACTCGCCCACGGGGCTATCTTTCCCTATTATCAAGCAATGGCACTCAAAAAACCTAGTATCCACTTTGGTTCTAAGTCACGTTCCAAGGCAGAGGTTGCCCCAAAAAACCTTGGTCAACAGGGTATGCCTTTAGATCGTGCTCATCCTTTTTACTTCGGCTTCCTTGCTGCGACCGGAGCGATCATCGCAATCACGCTCTTACGTGCCTTTGCCAATGCCTCTCAAGTCTTTGTTCTGATTATTATTTCCCTTTTCTTTGCTGCAGGGTTAAATCCAGCAGTTGAATTCTTCCAACGTCGTGGCCTTAAACGCACTGGCGCAGTCGCATGCGTCGTAGGAATAGTTCTCGCCTTCGTCGGCGTTTTCTCTTCAGTAGTAATCCCTCCAGTTGTTCACCAACTCAATCTGCTTCTTAAAGATGCTCCAAGCCTTATTGCAAATTTAAAGAACAACCCCACACTTGAACACCTCAACGTTAAATATGGCATCATCGACACTATCCAGAAGAAGGTTAATGCAGGTGTACATGACGGGCAATTTGTTGTTGGTGCATTTGGTGGAGTTATTGGAGTAGGAAAGGCAGTCCTATCAGGTGCGATTGCTACTCTTACCATCCTAATCTTAACATTGTACTTTCTTGCTTCCCTGCCAACAGTGACACAATCTGCTTATCGCTTCGTCCCACTTTCACGCCGCGATCGCGTGAGCAGAATTAGTGATGCGATCATCAAACGTGTAGGTGCCTTCGTCAGCGGCCAGGCAACTGTGGCTGTCATTGCTGGAATATTTGCGCTCGTGCTTTCACTAGCACTAGGTCTTCCATATGCCTCTGCTATCAGCATGCTTGTATTTCTTTGTGGCCTTATTCCACTTATCGGCCACATTCTTGGTTGCGCAGCGTTCACTATCGTTGCCTTAACAAAGTCGCCCACCGATGCCATCATCGTTTTTGTTTGTTACGTCATATATATACAGCTAGAGAACTACTTCATATTGCCACGCATCATGCGACGTTCACTTTCCATGCCTGGCCTTGTGACTATAATTGCTGCATTAGTTGGCGTGAGTTTGCTGGGAGTTATAGGCGGACTTTTAGCAGTCCCAATCGCAGCCGCAATACTTTTAATCGTTGATGAAGTTGTATTTCCAAAGGCCGAAAGGGGCTAACTTGTCTGACGTAACAAAAACTAAAACACCACATCGCAAACCACTTTTTATTGCGATTGGGCTAACAGTTGTATGGCTAGGCATTTCAAGTGTGACTGGACCGCTCTTTGGCAGTCTTTCAACTGTACAAAAGAACGATAACTCTAAATTCTTGCCCGCATCTTCAGAGACTGAGAAGTTTAACGTGGCAGCCAAGGCATTTACCTCTGGGTCAAATAACTCTTTTCCTGAACTCGTCCTTTTCGTAGGAAAGGCGGATCCTGCTGCAATTGCCTCTGCAAATGTATTTCTTCAAACGCTTCCTTCAAAGCCACTAGTTGATATAAATGGCAAGCCAATTCCTTTTGTTAATAAAACAATTGGCGACTTCTTAGATACCTCTGCGCCTCTGGTTGCATTCCCATCTAAAAATGCTGATGCAATTTT
>CAIUHY010000025.1 GCA_903899145.1 uncultured Actinomycetes bacterium | reverse complement strand
GTGGAAAGCGCATTGAGAACCTTGAAGAAGTGATGAAGGTCGGAGATAAGATTGAAGTTGAGATCAACGAGATTGATCCAAAGGGTAAGTTCTCTTTGGTCCCAGTTTTAGCTGATGGAACAACTCCAACAGACTCTGCTGAATAATAAATAATTAATGCCACGCACCATCTTGCCTAGCGGCCTTCGGATAGTTACCGAAGAAGTTTCAACAGTCCGCTCAGCAACATTTGGTGTGTGGGTAAATGTCGGCTCTCGCGATGAGACACTACCTGTCGCGGGAGCTTCACATTTTCTAGAACACTTATTGTTTAAAGGAACAAAGACCCGTACCGCGATGGAAATCTCATCAAGTATTGAAGCGGTAGGCGGTGAGATGAATGCTTTTACCGGTAAGGAATACACATGCTTTTATGCTCGCGTTATTGACGTTGACCTACCTCTCGCAGTTGATGTCATCTCAGATCTCATTACCTCATCGGTAGTTGCTGCGTCAGATGTTGACGCTGAGCGCAATGTTGTTCTAGAAGAAATTGCTATGCGAGATGATGACCCATCAGATCTCATCCATGACTTATATCTTGAGGCTTATTACGGAAACTCAGAATTAGGTAGGCCAATTCTTGGCACAATCGATTCTATTAAAGGTATGTCACGAAACTCTGTCTTTAACTATTACAAGAAGAGATATCGCCCTGAAGACCTCGTGATTGCTGTTGCAGGAAATATCAAACATAAGAAAGTCGTCCGCATGGTGGAAGAAGCCATGTCTAAAGATAATTTCTTAGATGTTCCTGATGCTAACCCAAACCTGCGCGCTGCTACATACTCAAAGGTCCCTGGTATTGGAAAAGTTGGAATTTTAGATAAGAAGACTGAACAAGCCCACCTTCTTTTAGGTGGTCAAGGTGTAGAGCGCAATGATGATCGTCGTTTTGCATTAAGCGTTCTTGCCTCAGCACTTGGTGGAGGAATGTCATCGCGTTTATTTCAAGAAGTTCGTGAGAAGCGCGGCCTGGCATACTCGGTCTATTCGTATGTTCAGCAATTTGCAGGATCAGGAACCCTGGCATTTTATGCAGGTTGCCAACCATTAAAGGCTGTTGAAGTTGTGAAAATTATTCGAGACATCACAATGGATGTGGCTGAGCATGGTTTAACCGAAGAGGAAATTACTCGTGCCAAGGGGGCAGTCTCCGGCTCACTCGTTTTGAGCCAAGAAGATACCGGCTCTCAAATGAGTCGAATCGGCAAAAGTGAATTGGTATACGGGGAAGTTATGACTTTTGATGAGATCTTGTCCCGCGTGAAAAGTGTGACACCTGAAGATGTAAGGGCAATTGCCAGCGAGATCCTGCCTAAACCTTCTACCCTTGCCATAGTGGGACCGTTTAAAAGCGCGAGCAAGTTTGAGAAGGTGATTGCATGAGTATCAAGGTAGCTGTACTTGGAGCTAAAGGTCGTATGGGCGCAACAACTGTTGCAGCAATAAATGACGCAAAAGATTTAGATCTCGTTGCCTCTCTAGATCTCGGTGATTCACTCGACACCCTTGTGACATCTGGTGCTCAAGTAATCATTGATTTTACTCACCCTGATTCAGTAATGGGGAATTTAGATTTTGCAATAGATCATGGAATAAACGTTGTTGTTGGAACTACTGGTTTTGATGAAAAGAAGCTTGAACAAATCAAAGGATGGCTTGCAAAGAATCCAAAGGTAGGCGCGCTTATAGCCCCTAACTTTGGCCTTGGAGCAGTGCTGATGATGCAATTTGCAGCCCAAGCATCGAAGTACTTTGAATCAGTTGAAATTATTGAATTGCATCACCCAAACAAGGTAGATGCTCCCTCAGGTACTGCTGCTAGAACCGCAGAATTAATTACTGAAGCGCGTAAATCTGTTTCAAAATCTGCAATGCCAGATGCGACTACAACATCGCTAGATGGTGCTCGTGGTGCAAAAATTGGGGATGTTCCTGTCCACTCAGTACGCCTTCGTGGCTTAGTTGCTCATCAAGAAGTCGTCTTGGGGGATGTAGGGGAGACACTCACTATTCGCCATGACTCGATCGATCGCACTGGCTTTATGCCAGGAGTTCTTTTAGGCGTGCGTAAAGTTGTTACACATCCTGGCCTCACATTTGGCCTAGAACACTTTTTAGATCTTAAGTAGACTTAAATCAACAAGTAAGAGGAGAAGAAAATGTCAAAAGAAATAACAATGTATGGGGCTGCTTGGTGCGGAGATTGCCGCCGTTCAAAAGCATATTTAGATTCACATAACGTTACATACCACTACGTTGATGTTGAAAAAGATCTCGCAGCAGCAGATAAGGTCATTGAAATCAATGGCGGTGCTAAGTCAATTCCTGTGATTGTTTTCTCTGATGGAACTCATCTGACTGAGCCTTCAGATTTAGCTCTTGAAGCAAAGCTGGAAGAACTCTCTATTCTTTAAATCTTTAATCTGTAAGTAATTGCCGAAGC
>CAIUHY010000024.1 GCA_903899145.1 uncultured Actinomycetes bacterium | reverse complement strand
TCCTAATAATTCGATAAGAACCACTTCCTGGCAAGATAAAACTTGGCAATGAGATCTTGCGTCCAAATGTGGTAACTTCTGATGAGAACTGGGTGCCTGGAACAATATAAATAAAGTCATGTCCATACTTAAGATATCCACGGCCTAATTCATGCAGTGTAGTTTTTATGCCACCTGAGTTTGGGCCATAAAAGTTTGCAACATGAACAATCCTCATGCAACCTGCTCGCTTCCAACAAGTGCAACTGGGAGCTTTAGGATTGATTCGTAATGCCCAATAAGTTGGCTGTTGACCTTTGCCCACGTTCTTTCCACAACTGAGCTTCGCGACATGAGTTGCATCTCACTCTGATCAGCACGCTTCATGAAGTCGTGCACCGCGTCTTTAAGTGATTGTGGGTTGGAAGTATCAATGATGTAGCCGGTTATATTTTGTGTCACAAGATCTGCAGGGCCCCCTGTTGTTGGAACAATGCATGGTGTGCCAGAAGAGAGCGCCTCTTGAACTGCCTGACAGAAGGTTTCATTAGGTCCAGGGTGAATAAAGAGATCAAAGCTTGCATAGGCTGCCGCCAACTCTTCACCTGATTTAAATCCTGTAAAGATCGTATCTGGTAGTTCACGCTGCAACTTCTCACGGATGGGTCCATCTCCGACGATAACTAGTTGCACCTGTGGATCTTTATCTAATACCGCTAAGTCATTGATGCGCTTTTCGTTAGCAAGTCTTCCCACGTATCCCACAATGATTTTGCTTTCTGCTGACCACGAATGGCGAAGTGAGGCGCTCTTCTTCTCAGGGCTAAACAACGTTGTGTTTACCCCGCGCCTCCAGAGGTGCACGTTAGGAACTCCAAACTTCAGCAGGTCTTGGCACGCTGCAGTAGATGGAGCCAGAGTCCGATCTGTACTGGAATGAATCTTTCCAACAATCTTTTGGAGAGATGAATGGGCCATGTTGAGACCGTAGTGGCGGGCAAAGCCGGCAATATCTGTCTGATACACCGACAGAGTTGGGATCTCTAAGCGCTTGGCAATACGAGCAGAGTATGCACCGAGTGCAAAAGGTGATGCTAAGTGCAGAAGATCGGGAGCAAATCCATCTAGTAAATATTCAAGTTTGCGTGAAGGCACGGCAATCGGCATTCCAATTTTTAGTAGTGAGTTAAGAGGTAGGGCTGGGACGCGCTTTACTCTTGCACCGCAATATTCTTTTGGTCCGCCGATACTCTCTGGCGCAATGACAAGTGCTTCATGACCCAGGCTTGATAAGTGCTCGACAACTCGTAGAACTGAATTGGTGACGCCGTTTACTTGTGGCAGAAAACTTTCTGTAACGATTGCTACTTTCATTTTTCTCAGCCAACCCTATGCATCGAGGTTATCTGCAGAGAATTTATGTTGATGAATACTGTTACTGAGCACAAGCCAGATGAGCGCTGGAACTAGGTCAATACTTCTTTTGGCAAACCACTTTGCTCCGTTTGTTAGGAGCCAGAAGATCTGTTCTTTCGTACTCTCTCCCTCAAGGCAGACAGGAAGTTTCTTGCGTGAGCGGCGTGGAAGAAAGAGCGAGCGGCGAACTAAATCTGAGATCTCTTGATGTCCTTTAGCTGACGGATGCATCCGATCGATGTGCCACATCGATCTATCCGTTGCCATTGTGTGATCCCATGTAGAGATAAATGCTGCCCCATGTGAATCTGCCACTTGTTGAACAATTGCGTTTACTGCCTTAACGCGAGTGTGCAAGATCTTTTTCAGTGACATTGGGCCAGGGGCCGTCAGGATTGGATCAGGTATTCCAAGGAAGACAGGAACTGCTCCCACCTGGGCAAGCTCGGCAATAATTTCCCGGGCAGAAGTTTTAATTTCAGTAAGAGAGAAATCTCCACGAAGAACATCATTTGTTCCGACACATATAAGTGCCAAATCAGGTCGCATAGAAATCGCTCCGCCAAGTTGCTTCTTCACAACATTTCGAAAGCGAGCTCCATTTTTACCAAGGTTCACAAAGCGTCCGGCTTTAAGGTCATGGGCAAATCGGCCGGTCCAACCGGCGCCAACTGATGTTGATTCATTGTCGAAGTCGCCAACTCCAAAGACAGAGCTGTCACCGATTGCAACGATCCGCATTTTTTGAATATGGCGAAGGCGAAGGATCCGCTGCTCAAGAGTGAACTGAGCAATGCTGGGGCTGACTACCTCTAATTGGCTCATAATAAAATTGTGAGCCATCACTACCCTGAAAAAGGGAGTGAACACATGAATGTCAACTAAACAGTTATTCATACTCTGTTAACCATTAACCAGCATGAAAAAAGGCTCGCTCTGTCACAATTTTATTCCGTGAGGACACAAGCAGCATTCTTCGACCTTGAT
>CAIUHY010000023.1 GCA_903899145.1 uncultured Actinomycetes bacterium | reverse complement strand
TTATTGAAATTACTTTGCTTGGACAGAACGTGAATGCATATGGTGTTGATTTTGGCGTTCGTGGGGCATTTGCCAAATTACTCCAAGAATGTGGGAAGGTAGATGGCTTAGAGCGCATTCGCTTTATGTCTCCTCACCCACGTGATTTCACAGATGATGTCATTGATGTGATGGCTCATACTCCACATGTCATGCCACATTTACATATGCCACTTCAATCAGGTTCTGATCGGATTTTGCAAGCGATGCGCCGCTCATATCGCCGTGATCGTTATATGGGAATTATTGAGAAAGTACGCGCAGCAATGCCAGATGCAGGAATAACAACCGACATCATCGTGGGATTTCCTGGAGAAACTGATCAAGACTTCCAAGACACTTTGGATATTGTTCGCCAAGCACGCTTTACTGCTGCCTATACATTCCAATATTCCAAGCGCCCTGGAACACCGGCAGCAACGATGCCAGATCAGATTCCAGATGATGTCATGGCCGAGCGTTATAGAGCGCTGCATGCATTGCAGCAAGAAATATCTGGAGAAATTAATACTGCCTCTATTGGTAAGAGTTATGAAGTGCTTGTGAGTGATCATGAAGGCCGACATGATTCAAAGCGAGCAAGACTCAATGGCCGTACGCCTGACTTCAGGCTTGTTCATTTTGAGAGTGATGATGCAAGACCAGGAGATATTGCAACGGTAAAAATTGATTCAGCAACACCGAATTTCATGGTGGGCACTGTTCAAAGTATGAGGAAGACTAGAGGAGGAGATGCGCACGAACTCAGAGTTAAAGAAGTCGGGCCAGAACCGATTATGGTGGGTATGCCTTCATTGAAATTACTTAAAACCCTATGACGCTTATTGTTATTGCGGGAGCAACAGCAACAGGTAAGAGTGAGATTGCCGTTGATTTAGCACAGAAGCTTGGTGGGCAGATTATTAATGCCGACTCCATGCAAGTTTATAAAGGGATGGATATTGGCACGGCAAAGTTGCCAGAAGATCAACGCAAGGGGATTGCTCACCATCTTCTTGATGTAGTGGATGTGAAAACAGATGTGACTGTTGCTTGGTATCAAGAGATCGCCCGAGCAAAGATAGATGAGCTATTAGCAGCAGGTATCCCAACAATAATTGTTGGTGGGACAGGTTTCTATATTAAAGCGATACTTGATGATCTTAATTTTCCAGAGACAGATCCTGATGTAAGACTAAAGCTAACTGAACAAGCCGAGAGAATTGGCGCAGATGCTATGCATAAACGCCTTGCCTCACTTGATCCAGCAGCGGCTGCCGCAATACCTAAAGAAAATGTTCGTAGGGTTGTTAGAGCGCTAGAAGTAATTGAAATTACTGGAAGACCATTCACCGCAAATTTGCCACGGGAGAATTCAACGAAATACCCACAAGCCCAGCAATTTGGATTAGTTCTAGACCGGGAAAAACTTGATGTGCGCATTGATAGCCGCGTTGAAGGAATGTGGAGTAAAGGTTTTGTTGATGAAGTG
>CAIUHY010000022.1 GCA_903899145.1 uncultured Actinomycetes bacterium | reverse complement strand
TTCCCTATAGGCATTGTTTACTTCATAACGGTGACGATGGCGCTCTTCTATCTCTGTCTTCCCGTATAAATTAGCAACGAGTGAACCTTCAATGAGATGAGCTGGATATAAACCAAGGCGCATTGTTCCGCCCATATCTCCACGCCCTGCAACAATATCTTCTTGGCTTGCCATAGTTGAAATAACTGGGTGGGGTGTTTCTGGATCAAACTCAGCAGAGTTAGCACCTTTAAGCCCAGCAAGATTTTGCGCTGATTCAATAACCATGCATTGAAGTCCTAGGCATAAGCCAAGTGTTGGAATCTTATTTTCTCGAGCATATTTAAGCGCGCCGACTTTTCCTTCAATTCCGCGAACTCCGAATCCACCAGGAACACATATTGCGTCAACTCCCGCCAAACTTTCTTTAGCACCCGCATCTGTTGCACATACATCACTGGGAACCCATTTAATTTTCACACGTGTATTGTTTGCAAAACCGCCAGCTCGAAGTGCTTCGGTTACTGACAAATATGCATCTGGGAGGTCCACATACTTGCCAACTAAAGCCACACTTACTTCATGAGCAGGATGGTGAACGGTTTTAAGTAACTGCTCCCACTCACCCCACGCAACATCTCTAAAGACCAAACCCATTCGGCGCACTACATACGCATCTAGACCCTCGCTATGCAAGACTTTTGGGATGTCATAGATAGATGGCGCATCTACGGCAGCAACTACTGCTTCTAAATCTACATCGCACATATTAGAAATCTTCTTTTTGACTGAATCTGGTATTTCACGGTCTGAGCGGATAACAATCGCATCAGGTGCAATACCAATCGAGCGCAGCGCCGCAACACTGTGCTGCGTTGGCTTTGTCTTTAATTCACCTGATGGCCCGATATATGGAACAAGTGACACATGGAGATAAAAAACATTTTCTCTTCCAACATCTTGACGAATTTGGCGAGCTGCCTCCAAGAATGGAAGTGATTCGATATCACCAACCGTTCCGCCAATTTCAGTAATGACAACATCTACCTTTGGACCAGCCATGGCGCGGATGCGTTCTTTAATTTCATTAGTAATGTGAGGAATAACTTGAACAGTGTCGCCTAAGTAATCTCCACGACGCTCTTTTGCTATGACATTTGAATAGACCTGGCCTGTAGTGACGTTTGCAAAGCCTGCCAGGCTAGTATCCAGAAATCGTTCATAGTGCCCGACGTCTAAATCTGTCTCAGATCCATCGTCTGTTACGAAAACTTCACCATGTTGAAATGGATTCATCGTTCCTGGGTCAACATTGATGTAGGGATCAAGTTTTTGCATTGTGACCCGAATGCCACGGGAGGTTAATAGCCTTCCAAGACTAGAAGCTGTGAGCCCTTTACCTAACCTTGAGGCGACTCCACCGGTTACAAAAAGATGTTTAGTCACATGAGGGCTGGTCATGGAGCACTAACTTATCATTCTTTCCTGCACCAACGCCAATAACTCTTGGGCGTGTTCCTGTGCCGTCGCCGACTCCGA
>CAIUHY010000021.1 GCA_903899145.1 uncultured Actinomycetes bacterium | reverse complement strand
CAGGGAAGCGCTCTAACCAGGCTGAGCTACAGGCCCATTATTTCCAAGAGATCTAGAGGCTAGAAACTAAGAAATGATGAGTGGTGAAGGCTACCCGACTAAGGGGATTAGCCCAAAATCTCTTCAGTTTTCTTCGGTGATTGCATCCTTTACCTGTGTAATGGAGACAACCGATGTTCCGCCATGAAGATTGACCAAGCGAACTCCCAAAGTATCTCTACTAGTTTCACGAATTTCACTCACTGGCGTGCGCATAACAACGCCACTAGATGTAATTGCAAGAATTTCATCAGTTGGTTGGACGATCATCGCTCCCACTAACACGCCTCTTGAATCTTCATCAATCTTTGCTGCTTTCACACCGATACCACCACGTGCTTGTTCACGATACTCAGCAAGTGGAGTGCGCTTTGCATAACCGCCATCTGTTGCTGTGAAAACAAATTGATCATCTGATGCGCCGTTAATCGCAGCCATTGTAAGTAGTTGATCGCCAACTCTAAATTTCATTCCAATAACACCCGATGTGCTTCTACCCATCGCGCGGATTGATTCATCACTCGATGAGAAACGAAGCGACATCCCCTTGCGTGAAACAAGAAGAAGTTCATCTTTGGCTGTGACAAGAGCTGCAGAGACAACTTCATCGTTGTCTTTAAGATTAATAGCAATAAGTCCGCCAGAACGTGGTGAGTCATATTCCCCAAGTGGTGACTTCTTCACCATTCCAGACTGTGTGGCAATGACAAGATATGAACCCTCGTTGTAATCACGAATAGCAATTACTTGCGCAATAGTTTCATCGGGTTTAAAGGCCAAAAGATTTGCTACATGCTGGCCCCTTGCATCACGGCCTGCATCTGGAAGTTCGTGCACCTTGGCACGATATACGCGACCTTTATTTGTAAAGAACAACAACCAATCGTGCGTGCTTGCGATAAAGAAATGATCAACGATGTCATCTTGCTTCAGTGCTGCGCCCTTAACACCTTTACCGCCCCTTCGTTGGGCCCGGTATAAATCAGCCTTTGTACGCTTGGCATAACCACTTCTAGTGATCGTAAGAACAACATCTTGGTCTGGAATAAGGTCTTCAACAGATAAATCCGATTCGGCTAGAACAATCTGTGTGCGGCGATCATCGCCATATTTCTCACCAAGTTCTTGTAATTCATCTTTAATAATCTGGCGCTGCTTTAATTCACTGCCAAGAATTTCATTAAGAAGAACAATTTCTGCCATCAGCCCGTCATATTCATCATTGATCTTCTGGCGTTCAAGAGCAGCAATACGGCGAAGCTGCATATCCAAAATTGCATTTGCCTGTATCTCATCAACATCAAGGAGCTTCATGAGTCCTGTGCGTGCCTCTTCAGGTGTCTTACTTGCTCGGATTAATGCGATTACGGCATCGAGTGCATCGAGTGCTTTCAAGTAACCTTGAAGGATGTGTGCGCGCTTTTCACGTTCAACTAACCGGTATTTAGTGCGACGGACAATAACTTCAACCTGGTGATCGATGTAGTAACGAATAAATTCATCAAGACGAAGAGTTCTAGGGACGCCATCCACCAGTGCCAACATATTTGCACCGAATGAATCCTGTAGTTGTGTGTGCTTATAAAGATTATTTAAAATAACTTTCGGTGTTGCATCGTTGCGAAGAACAATTACTAGGCGCTGTCCCAAGCGCTCGTTGCCTTCATCGCGCACATCTGCGATTCCTTTGATCTTGCCATCTTTAACAAGCTCAGCAATTTTCAGTGCTAAGTTATCTGGGTTTACTTGGTAGGGAAGTTCTGTCACAACAAGACATGTGCGCTTATTGATCTCTTCAATCTCAACAACTGCGCGCATAATGACTGATCCGCGTCCGGTTCGATATGCATCTTCAATACCTTGGCGACCAACAATTAATCCCTTTGTTGGGAAATCTGGACCTTTAACAATTGTGAGAAGTTTTTCTAAAGTTACTTCAGGTGTGGCATCTGGATTTTCAAGTGCCCATGATGTTGCTTCGATAATTTCGCGAAGATTATGCGGAGGGATATTTGTTGCCATTCCCACAGCAATACCGGCAGAACCATTAACAATGAGGTTAGGAAATCTGCTAGGAAGAACAGTTGGCTCTTGTGATCGTCCGTCATAGTTAGAAATAAAATCAACCGTGTCTTCATCAATATCTCGCATCATCTCCATCGCCAGTGGATCAAGACGTGCTTCTGTATAACGCATTGCTGCTGCTGGATCATTGCCAGGTGAACCAAAGTTTCCGTTTCCATCAATGAGCGGATAACGAAGTGACCAGAACTGAGCTAAACGCACAACCGCGTCATAAATCGCCGTGTCACCATGCGGATGGTAATTACCCATGACATCACCGACGATACGAGAAGATTTGTAATAACCCTTATCTGGCCTGTAACCAGCATCAAACATTGCATAAAGGACACGGCGGTGAACCGGCTTTAAACCATCACGAACATCTGGGAGCGCTCGGCCAACAATGACTGACATCGCGTAATCAAGATAGCTTCTTGCCATCTCTACTTGCAGGTCTACTGATTCAACTTTCTCAGTAGCCATGCCTTCTTGGAATCTATCGTCCATTAGATATCAAGGAACCTAACATCTTTAGCATTACGTTGAATAAAATTACGGCGCAGTTCAACGTCTTCGCCCATAAGGACTGAGAACAGATCATCGGCTGCTGCTGCATCATCAATCGTTACTTTGATTAAAACACGGTGTGATGGGTCCATTGTTGTATCCCATAGTTCTTTTGCAGGCATTTCGCCCAATCCTTTGAAGCGCTGGATTCCATCTTCCTTGGGCAAACGCTTTCCTGCCTCTAAACCAATCTTGATAAAGCCATCTCGCTCGCGGTCACTAAATGCATACTGAACAGGTTCTTTTCCGCCCCACTTAAGTTTGTATAGCGGAGGCTGTGCCAAATATACAAAACCATTTTCAATAAGAGGACGCATAAAACGGAAGAGCAAAGTAAGAAGCAGTGTTCGGATATGTTGGCCATCAACGTCAGCATCTGCCATCAAAATAATTTTGTGATAACGAAGCTTTGCAACATCAAATTCATCATGAATACCTGTGCCAAGTGCAGTAATGAGTGCTTGGACTTCGTTGTTTTGAAGTACGCGATCAATACGCGCCTTTTCAACATTCAAAATCTTTCCGCGGATCGGCAATACTGCTTGATAACGTGAATCACGTCCACCCTTAGTTGAACCGCCAGCAGAATCACCTTCGACAATATAAAGCTCACATTTTTCTGGTTCAGTCCACTGACAATCTGCAAGCTTTCCTGGCATTCCACGTCCTTCAAGTAATCCCTTACGTGAACGACTTAAATCGCGTGCTTTGCGGGCTGCAACACGAGCTGCGGCAGCATCGATGCTCTTTCTAACGATATCTTTTCCTTCACCAGGATTTTTTTCAAACCATGTGGTGAGTGCGTCATTCATTGCTTTTTGTGTGAATGACTTTGCTTCAGTATTACCAAGCTTTGTTTTTGTTTGTCCTTCAAATTGAGGTTCCCCAATTTTAATCGAGACGATTGCGGTAAGTCCTTCGCGCACATCATCTCCCGTGAGGCGGTCTTCCTTCTTGCGGATAAATCCCCACTCTTCACCAAACTTATTTACAATCGATGTAAGAGAGGTTCTAAAGCCTTCTTCGTGAGTTCCACCCTCTTGGGTGTTAATGGTGTTAGCGAATGTATATACAGATTCAGAAAACCCTGTATTCCACTGCATAGCGATTTCAAGTGACATCTTTGCCCTTTGATCTTCAGCTGCTAAATAAATAACTGTTTTATGTTGTTCGCCTTTTGAGAGATTAAGGTGATGAACGAAGTCAACAATTCCGCCTTCGTAATAATAAATAGATGAAAGCTGGTTACCCTTTTCATCGACGTGGCCAGCACGGTCATCTGCCAAAGTAATCTTTAAACCTTTATTTAAAAATGCCATTTCTCGAAAACGCGCAGAGAGTGTTTCGTAGGAAAAATCTGTAGTTTCGAAAATTTCAACTGATGGCCAGAAAGTGGTGGTAGTTCCTGTTTGGGTTGTTGGTTCTCCCTTACGGACTGGCGCTTGCGGAACACCCAGTTTGTACTCTTGATACCAATGTGCGCCATCGCGTTTTACTTCAACAGCCAAATCAGTTGACAGTGCATTCACAACAGAGATACCAACACCATGAAGACCGCCAGAAACTGAATATCCGCTATCACCGAACTTTCCACCTGCGTGGAGAACTGTAAGAACAATTTCAAGTGCTGGGCGTTTTTCAATAGGGTGTAGGTCAACAGGAATTCCACGGCCATTATCAACAACTCTTACAGCACCATCTGGCATCAGAGTGACATTAATTTCATCGCAGTAACCAGCGAGCGCTTCATCTACTGAGTTATCTACAACTTCATAAACAAGATGATGTAGTCCACGTTCACCAGTAGAACCGATATACATTCCTGGACGTTTGCGAACAGCATCTAAACCTTCAAGAACCGTGATGGCACTGGCGTCATAAGATTTCTCAGCCAAGGCACTCTCCTTCTGGTCAAAACTGCCTCAATCAAACCTGGGGCGTTTTTCTAGGGTTAGGCTCCAAATCTTAGCCAAAAGAGGTGACACGAGCCAGCCATAAAACGGCGTAACTGTGGATTTGCGGGCTTTTGAGCGCCAAGTTGTGGGTACTTACTACCCAGCGGGTTTTTCTGGGCTCTTAGCCGTATGTGTCCCTGGGACCACGTGCGTTCTTGATGGTGCGAATTCCTTTTTTCCAGCTTGGGGCAAGTGGCCCGATTACTTCAATCTGTTCCACAAGAGCGCCTGGGGCAGAGCCGGAAATTGTTTGCAGTAACTGCGTTGAAATTAATTTCATCTGTGTTGCCCATGCCGATGATGTTGTTTGGATTGTCAGTAGGCCATCCACAAGAGTAATCGGTGTTGCATGCTGAGCAATCTCATCCCCGACAACACTCTTCCACTCAGTAAATAAAGTTCCTTCTGCAATTCCTTGTTGCCAGTCACGTCTATCAACTAAATCTGCAAGCAAATCTTTCATCGATTTTGGGTCATCGATTTTTTCTCGGGTCTCTTCGCGGGCAGTCCCTTTGTTTTTTCGGGTTTGGTTACGCCACGTTTTATATAGCTCGCGGGCTAAATCAGACTTCATACTTTTACCTTAACGTTCCCAGACTTAACAAAAAAGACTTCGCCAGAAAGTTCTGTTGGTAGATCACTCTCAACGGCAACGGTAATAAGTGTCTGCTCAGCTGAACGGGAAAGCTCAACGAGCTGATCGCGTCGCTCTTCATCTAGTTCAGAGAAAACATCGTCCAATATTAAAATAGGTGATGAGCCTTCATTTTTTAATAATTTATAAGATGCAAGCTTTAACGAAAGCGCAACAGACCACGATTCACCATGGCTTGCATACCCCTTAACAAAGTGGTCACCCAAATGAAGTACTAGGTCATCCCGGTGAGGGCCAATAAGGGTGAGGCCTCTTTCGATTTCTTGGCCTTTGATTTCAGCCATCTTCGCAAGCAACTCTGCTGTGTTTGTAGCAGGATTGGTTGAAGGGTTATCAATACTGCATTTATATGTAATCCGCGCTGGCTTCTTTTCAGATATTTCTTTATAAACCTCAGTAAACACTGGTTCAAAATCTGCAAGGAGCGAGAGTCTTGCCGCAACGATCTCTCCGCCAAACTGAGCTACCTGTTGATCCCATGATTCAAGAGATGAGTAACCTGCTCTGCTTTTTAGTAGTGAGTTGCGTTGGCGAACGGCGCGCTCATAATCAGTAATTACGCCTGCAAGGCGAGGGCTGCGCAATATTAGAAGTTGATCAATAAACCTTCTGCGTTCTGCGGGGTCCCCTCGAACTAAATCTAAGTCTTCAGGGGAGAAATAAACACACTGAACTAAGCCAAATAACTCTTTCTGGCTGCGCACAGGGTTTTGGTTTATGCGCGCTCGGTTAGCTTTATCAGCGTTAATCTCTAGCTCAACAATCACTTCTCGATCTGGCTGCTGGATTTTAGAGCGCACGTAGGCAGAGCTGTGACCAAGTTGCACAAGGGGTTGGTCGGTTGCCGTTCTGTGAGAAGAAAGAAAAGCTAAATAAAGAATTGATTCAACAATATTTGTTTTTCCTTCGCCGTTTCTTCCCAGAAAAATAGTAATACCGGGTTTTAGCGGCAGCTCTAGATCAGCATAAGAGCGGAAATTTTTTAGCGAAAGGAGTGAAAGGTGCACACTAATTAAGCGCTATATCTCATAGGCATGAGCAAGTACTTATAGCTTTCGTCTTTCAGGCCTGCCGCTTCATGTTTACCCGTGAGAACAGCAGGTTTACTTGCGCCCGTGAAATCAATTTGAACAAATGGGGTTCCGATTGCTTGTAGTCCATCTGTTAAATATGTTGGGTTAAAGGCGATGCTAATTTCTTCGCCGTTATATTGAATTTCAAGCTCTTCTGCTGCTTGCGCTTCTTCTCCAGCGCCCGCTTCGAGTTGAAGCTTTCCGTTTCCAAAAATCAACCGGAGCGGCACTGTCTTATCTGTTACGAGAGCGACACGGCGGACCGAGTCTAGGAATGGAGCGACTTCGATTGTTGCTTGCGCAACTGATTCTGTCGGTAGTAAATGTTTAAATGGTGGGAAAGTTCCATCTAATGTTCTAGATGTCATTGTTTTTAACTCTGAGACAAAACCAATCAGCCTCTCATTTGATGCATTAGGGGAAAGAGCCAAAGTTACTTGTGTGTGAGTCGTAAGGGAGCGCCCAGCATCAGACAAGGTGCGCGCGCGAACAAGTGTTGTTGATTCAAGGTTTGCGTCTTTTGCTTGCCATGAAAGTTCGCGGACAGCTAATCGGTAGCGGTCGGTAGCGGCAAGCGTGATTGTGTTTTTGTTAATTTCAATATGAACACCGGTCAGTGTTGGGAGTGAATCGTCTTTCCCGGCGGCGATTGCAACCTGGTTTACAGCTGTTGCAAACACGTCGCTGGCAATTACTCCAGCAGTTTCTGGAAGGTCGGGGAGGTTTGGGTATTCAGAAACAGACAGTGTTGGGAGTGTAAATTTTGCCGCTCCTGCTGTAACCAGAACTCTTGTTCCGTCTAAATTAAAACTTACTGGTTTGTTTGGAAGAGAGCGCGCAATTTCAGCTAGTAGCCGTCCTGGAACTAAAACTTTCCCTTTATTAACAATCTCCGCTTTTAAAATTGCCTTGGTGGAGGTTTCTAAATCTGACCCTGTGAGGGTTATTGAGCTATCTACGTCAATCATTATTCCAAGCAGTTCGGGTTTAATAGGTCGTGTAGAAAGGCTGCGGGCAACCCAATTAACGGCATCTACTAACTCGCCTGGCTCAACAACAAACTTCATCTCGTTCTCCCTATTCACATCATTTATCTATTAATTTAACTAGTAGTAGTAACCAGGCCCTCTTCCTGTGGAGAAAGGGTAAAACCGCTGGTCGGCGCCTTACTTTCCCTCTCTACAGTTGTGGGCGGGCCTGTGGAGAACTCCCACTAACTTAACTCTTGCTTCTGACACAGAAGAAGAAAAAGATAAAACCCCACCTCCACCCACAGAAAAACAAAGATTATCCACAGCTGCCCACAACTTTTCCACAGTTGGGGTTAACTTACTCAGTTCGGGCATATAGGACATTTCGTTAACCCCTAGCCTGAAGCTTAATTCGGTTGGTGAGCTCAGTGACTTGGTTATAGATCGAACGTCGCTCAGCCATAAGCTGGCGGATTTTGCGGTCAGCATGCATCACAGTGGTGTGGTCGCGGCCGCCAAAAGCCTGCCCGATCTTGGGAAGTGAAAGCTCGGTGAGTTCACGGCAGAGATACATGGCGATCTGTCGGGCATTAACTAAAACACGGCTGCGGTTCGAGCCACAAAGATCGTCGAGTGAAAGGCTGAAGTAGGAAGCTGTTTGAGCCATGATAGTAGCGGCGGTGATTTCAGGCCCGACCTCATCAGGGATTAAATCTTTCAGGACAATTTCAGCAAGCCCCATGTCGACTGGCTGACGGTTTAAAGATGCAAAAGCGGTAACACGGATAAGCGCGCCTTCAAGTTCACGGATATTAGATGAGATTTTTGAAGCGATGTATTCCAATACATCATCAGGAGCATTTAATTTATCTTGAGCGGCTTTTTTGCGAAGAATCGCAATACGAGTTTCTAGTTCTGGGGGTTGGATATCTGTAATTAACCCCCACTCGAAACGAGAACGCAAACGGTCTTCCAAGGTCATGAGTTGTTTTGGGGGGCGGTCACTAGAAATAACAATCTGTTTGTTGGCGTTATACAGGGTGTTGAACGTATGGAAGAACTCTTCCTGGGTCCGCTCTTTGTTTTCTAAGAACTGAATGTCATCAACGAGCAAGACATCAAGGTCGCGGTATCGGCGCTGGAAAACGGAGGCTTTATCGTCGCGAATTGAGTTAATAAAGTCGTTGGTGAATTCTTCAGATGACACATAACGCACGCGAACTGAGCCATAGAGCTCTTTGGCGTAGGCCCCAATAGCGTGCAGGAGGTGGGTTTTGCCCAACCCTGACTCGCCGTAAATAAAGAGAGGGTTGTATGCCTTTGCAGGTGCTTCAGCAACTGCAACTGCAGCGGCATGAGCAAAACGGTTAGACGCGCCAATAACAAATGTTTCAAAAATGTAGCGAGGGTTCAACTGAGATTGCTCAACTGGCTGTTTTGTGCCGGTATCGCGGCCAGTTCCAGAGCGAGGTGCTACAACTTCAACAACGCTTTCATCAATGAGATCTTCAGAAGGAGCAGAAACCTCAAGAGTTTCATCAACGGTGACTGCAATATTTATTTTTTGACCAAGCTCTGCTGTCAGAATTTCATTAAGTGTATTTTTAACACGGATCTCTAGAAAGTCTTTTGCAAATTGGTTAGGAGTATTAAGAAGTAGTGTTGCTGCGCCATCACCTTGAAGAAGGCCAAGGGGTTTTGTGAGAGCAAGAAATGCTCGATGCTGCGGAGATTCTGAGGACATGGCCTCAATAACCGACCCCCACAAGATGGTCAGGTCGACTTCTTCCAGTAGAGCCATTTTTCCCCGGTTTCTAAAAATGCGTAATAAAGCTAAAAAATAGTTATCCCCAAGTTACCCACAGGCTGTGGTCTAAACCCCACCTTGAGGGTGAGAAGGCTCAGACTATGGGTCAAAACCTGTGGATAGAGGGCGAACGTAAAGGGGTTTTCGCTAAAGCGCAAGTGGTTTATCCACACAAATTTGGCTAATCTTGCCACCCTATTGATGGACATCTGTGGCCCTGGTCAAAACCCCTGACCCGGAGAAAAAAGTAGTCAAGGAGTTTTCATGTCAAAGCGTACTTACCAACCGAATAATCGCCGCCGTGCGAAGAAGCACGGCTTCCGTGCTCGTATGGCAACACGTGGCGGCCGGGCAGTTCTGGCTTCTCGCCGCGCTAAGGGCCGCACCCGCATCTCTGCGTAATCGTGCTACCTGCATCGAATCGACTTCGCTCGAGTAAAGATTTTTCCCGAACTACTAAAACGGGGCATCGAGCCACATCACAATTACTTGTTATCTATTTTCTTACTCATGCCCAATTCCAAAGCGACCCTCAAGTCGGCTTAATCATCAACAAAAGTGTTGGTGGATCAGTTACCCGGCACAGAATTGCTCGCCAATTGCGTCACGCTGCAAGTGAGCACCTCAAGGCTTTTCCAAACCACACACAAATTGTCATTCGCGTTTTACGCAAGAATGATGACTACCGGGCAGACTTTGCTGAGTTGATCTCAAAGGTTGTTAAACGTAGTGAGGCAAACCAGTGAAGATCTTTCGCGCCATTGTCGTCCTGCCAATTAAGTTTTATCAAAAGTGGATTTCACCCGGCCTTGCACCGAGGTGCAAGTACTACCCATCATGTTCACAATATGCAGTAGATGCAATTAGTTCATACGGGCTCCGCGGAGCTCTCATGGCCATCTGGAGAGTAGTGCGCTGCAACCCATGGTCACATGGCGGAGTTGATTACGCAGTTGTTCAAACACCTGCCCAAATTCAAAAAAGTTCTACCACCGTTAAAGGAGCTATCTAATGGATTCCATCCTAAAACCATTGTATTACGCTGTTTCTTGGGTCATGACGGTAGTTCATTCGGCCCTTGGATACATCCTTGGTAAGGACAGCCACGAGTCACTAAAGTGGACACTATCGATCGTCTCACTTGTGATCATCATTCGTGTTCTTCTAATCCCACTATTTGTGAAGCAGATCAAGAGCCAACGCGCTATGACAGTTCTGCAACCAAAGATGAAAGAGATTCAAAAGCGCCACAAGGATGACCGTCAGAAGCAATCTGAAGAGATGATGAAGCTCTATAAAGAGCACAAGACAAACCCACTTGCATCATGCTTACCACTTCTTGCACAAGCGCCTATTTTCTATGCACTCTTCCGCGTGCTTAATGGGATTGCTCACGATCATTCATATGTACCAGGTGTTATTACGCCTAAGTTATTGCTTAGTGCCCATGACGCTAAATTCTTAGGAGCCCCTATCGCTGACAGTTTCCTCAATGCACATATCACATCAACCAAACTTGTCACGATATTACTTATTGCATTTATGTCTGCGACGACCTTTACAACACAACGTCAGCTCATGGTCAAAGGAATGCCAAAGATGGATTCCTCAAACAACATGATGGCCCAACAACAAAAAATTATGCTGTATGTCTTCCCAGTTATTTTTGCTGTGTCAGGTGTGAACTTCCCAATTGGTGTTTTGATTTATTGGTCAACAACAAATCTATGGACATTCGGTCAGCAGTACTACGTCATTAAAAGAAACCCAACGCCTGGCTCACCTGCATATGAAGAGTTACAAAAAAAGCGTGGCATCAGTGATGGAACTGGTCCAGAAGTGATCAGCCCAGAAGGTATGAGCGAATCTGAGAACCAGAGTCGCCAACGGCAACAACCAAAAAAGAAGAAAAGACGGAGATAAATTTAAAAGTGTATAAAAGGTATGAAAACGCATAAACAGGATATTCAATAAAAGGAGCTAGAAATGCCAGAGAAAACAGAAGAAGAGACCCCAAAGAAGTCGCTGATTGCACGTCTTGAAGAAGAGGGCGATGTGGCAGCCGACTACCTAGAGGGTCTGCTTGACATTGCAGACCTCGACGGAGATATTGATATCGATGTTGAGAATGAGAGAGCTGCCCTGGCTATCGCGGGAGGCAAGCTCGGTCACCTAGTAGGTGACCGAGGTGAGGTACTTGATGCACTTCAGGAGCTCACACGCCTTGCCGTTCACACAAGCCTGGGCGAGCGCAGCCGTCTGATGCTCGATATCGATAACTTCCGTAGCTCTAAAAAAGAGGAGTTAGCCAAGCTAGCCCACGAGATCGCCGAAGAAGTGAAGTCCACAGGGGAGCAGATCAAGCTTAAGCCTATGAATGCCTTTGAACGCAAGGTCATCCACGACACCATCCAGGAAATAGGCCTCACCAGCGAATCTGAAGGCGAAGAGCCAAACCGCTGCGTGGTCGTCCTGCCTCAGGAGTAATTGCCCCCTGTGAGCGTTTCACGTGAAACACTCCTAGCCGAGTACTTCAAAGAAAACGGCCCAAAAGCAGATCGCTATGCCCACATCCTTGCCACATGGGGGATTGACAGAGGTCTGATGGGCCCTAAAGAGGGCGAACGTATCTGGGATCGCCATATTGCTAACTGCCTTCCCGTTACCACGCTGATCCCTGCGGAGAGTAAAATTGTAGATATCGGCTCTGGGGCAGGCTTGCCTGGAATTATTATTGCCCTTGCCAGACCAGATCTCACCGTCACCTTGATTGAGCCCCTCCAAAGACGGGTGGATTTCCTCAATGAAGTGATTGCCGAGCTAGATCTACCTATTTCCGTAGTCCGAGGTAAGGCTGAGAGCGTGAAAAAGGGCTTTGATATTGTTACTGCCCGGGCCGTTGCCCCGCTGCCAAAGCTTGTGCCCATGAGTTGGCACCTTGTGAAGGCCGGCGGGTCTTTGCTTGCCATGAAAGGTGAATCTGCCCAAGAAGAGATTGACCAGACCCCCGCACAAAAAAGGTCAACGACCACCTTGCATCTCATCGAATTGCCAGATTTTGAGCCAGCACGGGTGATCCAGGTTCATCGCCAGGCTTAAGCGTGCTTAACTGCGCCCATGGATGTGGGAGATAAGAAAGTGATTGGAATTAGGCGCCTGAAAGAGGCAATGCCCACACCAATTAAAACAAGAATTTTTACAGTCGCAAATCAAAAAGGCGGAGTCGGTAAAACTACCTCCGCAGTTAACCTTGCAGCAGCGCTGGCAATGGGCGGCCTAAAAGTATTGGTGATCGATCTAGACCCGCAGGGTAATGCCTGCACAGCACTTGGAGTTGATCGCGAAAACTTACCTGGAATGTATGAAGTATTAGTAGAAGAGATGGCGCTATCAGAGACCATTCAAAAAGTTGCTGGATTTCCAGCTCTGGAATGTGCGCCAGCAAATAGAGAGCTCGCAGGAGCAGAGATTGCACTTGTTACATTTGTCGCCCGCGAAAGTATTTTAAAAAACGCCCTCACTAAATATTTATCAGAACGCGATGCGCGTGGTGATCGTTTGGATTATGTCATTATCGATTGCCCACCATCTCTTGGTCTACTAACAATTAACGCACTCACCGCAACTGAAGAAGTTCTTGTTCCTATTCAATGTGAGTACTACTCACTTGAAGGAATTTCATTATTGATGGAGACACTCGGCAAAGTACAAAAAGCTTTGAATCCACTTGCTCGCGTAAGCACAATACTTTTAACAATGTTTGATTCACGTACTCGTTTAGCAAATGATGTTGCAGATGATGTACGTAGACATTTCCCCAATGAACTTATTGACATTCCTATTCCTCGTGCAGTTCGTGTTTCAGAGGCGCCATCATTTAATCAAACTGTCATGACATATGACGCGTCATCTCCTGGTGCTATTGCATACCTTGGTGCTGCTCGTGAAATTGCCCGCAGAGGAAGCGCCGCGTAATGGCAACACGTAAAGGAGGGCTTGGTAGAGGTTTGGATGCGCTTATTCCAACAACACCTATTGGGGATATAACAAATAATTCTGGAGTAGTTGTTGGCTCAGCTTTTGAAGTTGATATCAATGCAATTGCTCCAAACCCAAAGCAACCTCGTACAATTTTTGATGAAGAATCACTTGCAGAACTTGCAGCTTCTATTAAAGAAGTCGGTGTATTACAACCTCCTGTTGTTCGTGATTTAGGCTCAGGACGTTATGAATTAATTATGGGTGAGCGGCGCCTTCGCGCAACAAAGCTTGCTGGCCTTAAAACAATTCCTGTCATTATTCGCCAGAGCAAAGATAATGAAATGCTCCGCGAAGCGTTGCTTGAAAATATCCATCGCAGTCAACTTAATCCCCTTGAAGAAGGCGCTGCTTATCAAAACTTGCTTAATGACTTTGGATATACCCATGATGAACTTGCAATAAAGATCGGTAAGTCTCGTCCTGCGATTACAAACACACTTCGTTTACTTAATCTGCCCGCATCTGTGCAACGAAAGGTTGCAGCAGGGGTTTTGTCGGCAGGCCATGCCCGCGCCCTTCTTGCACTCACCGATGGCGCAGAGATTGAAAAGCTTGCTAATCGCATAGTTGCTGAAGGCTTAAGCGTTCGCGCAGTAGAAGAGATAGTTGCCACAACCTCTGGAAAAGAAAAGAGCGCCCCAACAAAGAGCGTAATGACACCAAGCCCACGGCTAAAAGAGATCGAAGCTAGGCTTGCAGATACATTAGATACACGTGTGAGCGTTGAACTTGGACTTGCTAAGGGAAAAATCACGATCGAATTTGCTGACTTAGATGATTTAGAGCGTATTCATAAACTTATTTAATTACTGAATTTCCCTTATTTCCATCTCAGTCTTAATAACTCCACCGAGAGCTTTCACGCCTTCTCTGATTCGCTCTGGAGTTGGGTGGCAGTAAGACAAACGCATCGACCATGAACCAAAACCATCTGCATAGAACGCGGTGCCTGGAACGAATGCAACTTTGGCAACGATAGCTTTTGGCATAAGAGCAGTTGTATCAATCTCTGGAGGCAAAGTAACCCAGACATAAAAACCGCCGCCCGGCTTTGTCCATGTAGCGCTCTTAGGAAAATGTGCGTCTAGGCTTTCAAGCATTGCATCTCTGCGCACCTTATATAACTTACAAAATGATGCAATCTGATCACGCCATGGCTGATCAGCTAAATATCCGCTAATTGCTAATTGAGTGAAATTAGATGGACAAAGAATCGAACTTTCAGAGGCAATAACGAGTTTTTCTTTCAGTGACGGCGGAACTAGAGCCCAACCAACGCGGAATCCTGGGGCGATAGTTTTTGAAAAAGAGCCGAGATAAATAACATTTTCTGAATCTGATGCGCGCATTGCGTTTGGTGATGGCTTATCAAAACCAAGCAAGCCATATGGATTATCTTCAACAACAAAGATCTTTTCCTTTTGGCATATTTCAAGAATCTCGGTACGGCGCTCTGCAGGGAGCAATACACCTGCTGGGTTTTGGTAGTTAGGAATCAGATAAAGAAATTTAATTTTCTGCCCACGTGCTTGGACTTCAGCAATCGCATTACGTAGGGCTTCTGGGATGAGACCGTCTTCATCCATAGCAACGTGCACCACACTTGCCTCATATTGCTTAAAAGTTCCAAGTGCTCCCACATAAGAAGGAGCTTCAACTAATACAACATCACCTGGATCGATAAAGATCCTTGAAATAAGATCAAGTGCTTGTTGTGATCCTGTTGTAACAACCACATCATCTGGGTGAGCCTTAATTCCTTCAAGTGCCATCATTTCGCAGATTTGCTCGCGAAGTTTGGGGTGACCTTGTCCGCTTCCATATTGCAATGCTTCAGCGCCGTTACTTGCAATGAGTTTTTCTACAACCCCTGCCATCATGTCCATGGGAAGCGCCGAAAGATTTGGCATTCCACCAGCGAGTGAAACAATCTCAGGACGAGATGCAACTGCAAAGAGTGAGCGAATTTCACTGGCCTTCATCATCTCTGCGCGGTGAGCAAAACGCTGTGGAAGATTTAGGTCCGCTCCTGTGCGAAGGCGTGTGACATTACCTTCAGAAGAAGAGCGTGAAACCGGGGAACTCATGGCCTAATTCTGCCATAGGTATTGCTCATGCTGATGCGCTATTTACGAAGGCCAGCCCTGCGTAAATCTGCGATTTTAAGTGTTCCTGTCTTTGCATCATTTTCAGAGTTCAAATAAAGCCTTTGAATTGCAATGAGCATCGCCTCAACCAATGTTTCGCGAAAGACCGGGTCTGCAATCTTTTTACTATCTGCAGGGTTGCTGTGATAACCAAGGTCGATGCGAACTGTTGGTGATTTTGTTAGACGCAAGATGTCCCACGTTTTGGCATGGGTGCGGCAGTTTAGTAGGTCAGTTCGGGCAGATATCTCGCGTTGGACAAGGTTGGCAAAGCGCTCGCCGACGATTGAGTGCACACCATGAGAGTCGCTACCGTAGTAATAAGTAGCTACACCATGAGCAGATTCATTGGGGTATTCATCTTGCCGTAGTGAAATTACAAGATCCGGACTTGCGTTATTCGCACTTTCAATTCGCTCATGTTCACTTGGGTTTGTTTGCGCGTTACGTGTCATGAACACATTGACGCCAAGTGCAATCAACCGTCCTTCTAATCGTTGGGCAAGATCAAAGATCTCAGGTAAGCCCGCCGGGTCTAAGACAATCACTTTGCCAGCAAGTGCTGGACCTTTGCCTGTGCGATTTACTTCATCACGCAATTGAATAGGAGCACCACCTGAAACAATTTTCATTAAGCGCATCATCGACATAACTGTTGCAGGGCCACATTGCCCATCAACTTTTACACCCACTGATTTTTGGAATTCTTTTACTGCACTTTCAGTGTCAGCCCCAAAGATTCCATCGACCCGACCGCAGTTAAATCCCATTTCACTCAGTTGCGATTGGAGATGAGCTACATCATCACCGCGCATCGGAGGGGTATCAAGGGAAAGAGTTCGATCTCCCAATTTCCATCTGGCTTCTTCAAGTGAGCGAAGTGTGATCGCGTCAACAACACCGCTAATTGTTAAACCTCTGGCTTGCTGAAAAGCTTTAACGGCTTGGACTACCCCATCATCAAAATTATTTTTTGCTGCGGGTAAATAACCCAACCGGGATAAATAATCTGTGAGCTGAAAAACAAGATCGCCCGACTCACCTTGGGTGATATCGGGCGGCATGATAAAAAGTTAAATGTGGGTTAGATAAATGCTTCGAGGTCTTTAAGAAGTGCTGGCTTTGGCTTTGCCCCAACAATGCTCTTCACAACTTGGCCACCAACAAATACATTCATTGTTGGAATTGATGTAATTCCATACTTCATAGCGATAGAAGCTTCTTCATCTGTATTGAGTTTAACAATCTTGATCTTTGCTCCATGCTCAGTTGCAATCTCTTCCAAGATTGGACCAACTGCACGGCAAGGGCCACACCACTCTGCCCAAAAATCAACGAGTACCGGTGTTGTGCTCTTCAAAACTACTTCATCAAAAGTAGCTGCTGTTACTGGCTGGGTTGCTCCCATTTTCTTCTCCTATTTTTAGTTTAAAGCTTTAGTAATTCTAGTGATGTGATAGAAACTTTTCAGCATCTAATGCGGCTTGGCAGCCTGTACCTGCAGCTGTAATTGCTTGGCGGTAGGTGTGATCAACCAGATCACCACAGGCAAATACACCTGAAAGGTTAGTTCGAGTCGAAGGAAATTCCACCTTCACATACCCTTCACTATCCAAATCAATCTGCCCGGTAAGCAGTTCACTCCTTGGGAGGTGGCCGATAGCAACAAAAAGTGCAGTGAGAGCACGTTCTGACTCCTTACCGTCAAGTGTGTTTCGTAATTTAAGCCCAGTCATATTATCTGCGCCCAAAACATCTAGAACTTCCGTATTCCACATAACTTCAATTTTTGGGTTAGCAAGGACACGATCAATCATAATCTTTGACGCACGAAATGAATCACGGCGGTGAATGATGACAACTTTTTTGGCGAATTTTGTTAAAAAGGTTGCTTCTTCCATCGCAGAGTCTCCCCCACCAACAACAGCAATTTCGTGATCACGAAAAAAGAAACCATCGCATGTCGCACACCATGAAACACCGCGCCCAGAAAGTCTTTTCTCATTTTCTAAACCAATTTCTTTATATGCAGAACCTGTCGCCAAAATAACAGAGCGGGCCTTAAGAACATTTCCAGATCCATCGGTCAAAGTTTTAAGATCACCTTTAAGTTGCATATCAACAATGTCATCTCGGACAAGTTTTGTTCCAAACTTTTCACATTGTGCTTTAAGTGAGTCCATTAGATCTGGCCCCATAACTCCAGCAGGAAAACCAGGAAAATTTTCTACCTCAGTTGTGTTCATAAGTGCGCCACCTGCAGTAACTGAACCCTCATAGAGAACTGGTTCTAATTGCGCTCTAGCTGCATAGATACCAGCGGTATAACCAGCTGGCCCTGAACCTACGATAACGAGGTCATAAATCTTTTCACTCATCTGCGCACCTTATCTTTTAACTTACCTATTTTGCTTGAAGAACAACCCGAAGGCCGCGCCAACTTCATTAATTTTAAATAACCTGGCTATACCAATGTAGCCCAAGCCACTTACTCCTAGAACAATTACAAGGCGTAGAACATTCCCGCCAGGAATGTGCTCACGCACAAGGAAGAGTGGCAACGCTATTACTGCGTAAATCCCAGCAAGTTTTGCATAATGTCCAGCAATTTCACCGAGGTGAATGACAATGCCGTAACGATGTAATAGGCGAACTGTTGTCCAAGCCCCGATGTAATAACTCAAGGTAAGTGCGATAGCTAATCCGACGGTGACCCATTTAGCAGGAAGTGAAAGAGCCGCTATGACAGATGCGGCGCTGGCGATGATGTTCATGATGAGATTACTGAGTACTTGTAATTTAATATTCTCAAAAGCATTCAGGCCTCGAAGGGCTATGAGGTTAATACTTAGGGGCAGTAAGCCTAAAGAAAAGCCTGCTAATACATATCCAAGGTACTGGCTGTCGGCATGGGAAATTCCAAAGAAGAGTGCATGACAGATCATTGGCCCAAAGAGTAAGAAAGCAATTGCACTTGGTACGGTCACTATTCCGACTAAACGGATTGCTCGAACGAGTTGGCTATGAACACTCTTAATATCTTTATCTAATACATGAGCAGACATCGTTGGTAGTAGTGCGGTAACAATAGAAATTGTAATAACTGAATGTGGAAGCATGAAGATAAGAAAAGCATTCCCATAGGGGGTGTAACCAACACCTGTTGCTATTCCTGCCTTTGTGGCCGTCACAGCTGCACTAGTCGAGAGGTTCACTGTGACCAAATAACTTAATTGTGAGATTGCAGCAAAAGCTAACGTCCAGGTTGCAAGGTGAAGTGATTTACGAATTTCTGGATCTTGCCAATCAAAACGTGCACGGATTTTAATATGCGTCTTTTTAATAACAGGAATAAGAAATGCCACTTGGGCAACAAAGCCTAAAGTTGTACCAACACCCAAAATCGTCGCTTGGCTATCTGAGATAGTAGAAGGATTCCAACCTTTTGAGATATGAAGAAAATATGTAAAAACAGCGATCACAATAATGTTATTAGCGACAGGCGCCCACATCATCGGGCCAAATTTGCCTTTTGCGTTTACAACTTGGCCAAGGAGAGCAAAAATACCCATAAAGAAGATTTGCGGTAAGCAGTAGCGCATAAATAAAACTGTTAAGTGAAATTCAGGTCTTCCTACATAACTACTAGCAAATAAGCGAACGAGCAGTGGTGCTGCAATTATTGAAATTACAGTAAGCATTCCAAGCACTACACATGTTGCAGTAAGCAATCTAGAAATAAATGCTGAGCCGCCATCTGGTTGGCGAATGGCACGCACCATTTGAGGGACAAAGACTGCAGTGAGCGCACCACCAATGACTAAGTTATATAAAATATTTGGCATTGTATTTGCGACGTTATATGTATCCCCTAGGAGTGCAGTTCCTAAAACTGCTACGAGCAATAGTCCTCGGATTAAACCGGTCACTCGTGAGATGATTGTTCCAATAGCCATCGTTGCAGATGAGCGGACTAATGCGTCATCTGTACTCATTTGTTTCGCTTTCTGATGCGTCTGATACTTTGCACACTTGCTGCTAGGAATAATAATATTGCCGCCCCAGTTGTTAACCATGTTGCGATAGGGCTAATTACTCGAATATTTAGAGGGTAAACAGCTGCATCGCCCAGCTGTGTTCCACTTTTTGTTGAGAGTGAAACAGTGAGCCCGGAGTGTCCAGATGTAAGCACATAAACTGAAACAAATACTTGAGTTTTCGACTTAGGAAGAAGGGTCAGATTTTGTTTGCTATTTACAATTATTCGGGCATTTCTTGGGAATACATTCATCTGAACATCTATTGGGTGTGGAAAGCTATTTACCAAAGTAATTGGCAATTTTTGACGCTCTGAAGTGATCGTGAATTTACCTGGTGTTAAATGAACTAAGTGCGTAAGGGTATATGCATTAGCAGTCAGATCACGTATGAGGTAATCACGCCTAGACTTTGATAAGAATGGGTTTAAAGTTTTAATTAAAGCTAGGCGGTATGTATCAATTTTAACCGGATCAATGTATGCGGCCGTTTCGTCAAATGCCGTAGCATCATCTTTTATTGTTGCGATGTCATTACCTTGAAGATGAAAAGCTGCTGTGGAATTAAAACTTGATGGTGGGTTTACAGGACGCTCTAACAATGATTCAAGTTTTGTTTGTGAGATAGTCAGCAAGTAACTCTCATTATGAGGACTCAGTCGCTTGACCCAGTAACTAGAAGGATTTCCATAAGCTAGCGCAGTTACTGTTGCGTAGCCAACATCACGCTTAAGTTGTGCTAACCATGTCTGCGCGAAGAGTTGTCCAACACCTGGTTTATTGTCTGTCATGTTATAGCCATTAGACATGTCGGTTACTTCATCAATAAGTGCTGGATCAATGAGCCAAAGGACATTACCAGAAGGAGGGTTAAAAACAATTTGTCCAAGTCGGCCAGTGACACCAAGCTGCGTAGCTAAATTGTCATCAACGAACTGTCCATTTATTTGTCTATGAGTTGGTTCAGTCAGTAGAACTGTTGTTTGTGCTTGCGCAATAGGAAGGGCAATGTAGGTAAATATAAATGCAATCGCTACTACGATTAACCGTTTCATACTTTGAGCTCACCAGATTTAGCAATAAGCTTTTTTTCATCTGGGTAGGCAAGTAAGTTCACGATTTCTTCCAGCGGGAACCAGCCAACGTCATCCACTTCCGTAATTTGAGGGGCTAGAGTCCCACCGACTTTACGAAACAAATAGTGGTGGACCGTCTTATGGATTCTCTTCCCACTAGCCATAAACCAAAAATCGATTACACCTAGCTCTCTAGCAATTTCACTTTCAATTCCAGTCTCTTCGTGAACTTCACGAATCGCAGCCATCTCTGGCGTTTCACCAGCTTCAATGTGTCCTTTTGGAAGTGACCAGAGCAAACGTTCGCGAGTTGCATCTTTCAAATCCCTGCGACCAATAAGCAAGCCTTTTGTTCCAGTTTCATCGATGACTAAACCACCAGCGCTGACTTCATCCACACGTTTGGCGTAGGTGCTATGCCTTTTAGGTTTTTTCGACTCTATTTTTTTGGCAGGGGGATTCGGTGTTGTAGCGCTTGTTGCTGCTACAGAATTAGTAGAAGTTGGTGTTTGTGGGCCCGCTGGACGCCGTCTCCGACGATTCTTCCGTTTCGCTTCGCCACCCGCACCAGGTGCCGGGGTCATAAGAGAAGGGTACTGCTCTAGCCTTGCCTACTGGGAGGGGGGATTCATGAATAATCCGAAAAATATTGCGACCGAGTTGGCGATAGCCGCTTTGGATGCGCAATCCCCCATGACCTCATCGCTGGTTGATGCATATAAGTCTGCTGG
The DNA here is from genome assembly GCA_903899145.1 of uncultured Actinomycetes bacterium. Lineage (GTDB taxonomy): Bacteria > Actinomycetota > Actinomycetes > Nanopelagicales > Nanopelagicaceae > PALSA-747. Next base: position 6,568 of record CAIUHY010000021.1, on the reverse strand, counting down.
ATTTACTTTGGCATTAGTAGGCGGGCCAGTCCGCGATGCAATTTTAGGCCGACTTGGCAGCGACTTAGATTTCACAACAAATGCACGGCCCAACGATTCATCAAAGATTCTTAAGAAGTGGGCAGATGCAGTCTGGGAAACAGGAGCTGCATTTGGAACGATTGCTGCAAAAAAAGGCGATCACACGATTGAAATTACAACATATCGTTCTGAAAGTTATGACCCAACATCACGGAAACCGGATGTTGATTTTGGTAATTCGATCCAAGGTGATTTAGCTCGTCGAGATTTTACTGTGAATGCGATGGCACTTGAACTCACTGGAGATAAGCCAGAGTTCATTGATTTATTTAATGGTGTGGAAGATTTAGCAAAGAAAGTATTGCGAACACCAGGTAGCCCAGAAGATTCATTTTCTGATGACCCTCTTCGCATGATGCGTGCGGCAAGGTTTATGAGTCAACTTGATTTCACAGTTGCACCTGAAGTTATATTAGCAATGACGAAAATGTCTGATCGGCTTTCTATTATTTCAGCTGAGCGTATCCGTGAGGAATTTATAAAAATACTCATGTCGCCTAACCCCCATCTCGGCTTAGTGCTACTTGTTGAAACCGGTCTTGCAGAACTTTTCTTGCCAGAGCTACCAAAACTTAAACTTGAAATTGATGAGCATCATCACCACAAAGATGTCTATGAACATACTCTTACTGTTTTAGATCAGGCGATTGCACTTGAATCAAGATTAGGTGGACCTGATCTGGTTATTCGCCTTGCTGCCCTTATGCACGATATTGGAAAGCCTCGCACACGTGAACTTATTCCTGGGGGAGGTGTTTCATTCCACCATCACGAAGTTGTTGGCGCAAAGATGACGAAGAAACGCCTTAAAGAACTTCGTTTTGATGGCGACACTATCGAAGCTGTTTCTAGCCTCGTTTTCTTGCACTTACGTTTTCATGGATATGGCAGCGGTGGATGGACTGATTCTGCGGTACGTCGCTATATTCGGGATGCTGGTCAGTTACTTGAACACTTACATGTTCTCACGCGAGCAGATTGCACCACACGAAATAAACGCAAAGCAGAACAACTTTCTGCTACCTATGATTCTTTAGAAGAGCGCATTACAACACTTAAAGCACAAGAAGAGTTGGATCAAATTCGCCCCGATTTAGATGGTGGACAGATTATGGAGATACTCGGAATTAAACCTGGACCCATAGTAGGCGAGGCATATTCATACTTACTTGAGCTACGTCTTGATCGTGGCCCACTTGGAATTGATACGGCAAAAGCAGAGTTACTTGGCTGGGCCCGCGATAAAAAACTTATGTGAGCGCAGTAGTACTAGTGATGTTAAAAGGTAAACAACGCATACAAAAATAGGCAAGATGATTGATTTCCCAGTTGTGGGGAGTATGAGTGCTGCAATTATTGCCCCGGTGACAATCATGCCGTTTGTTGCAACATCATAAAACGCAAATACTCGACCCCGGTACTCATCTGCAATTTGTGACTGGACAAGAGCGTCATTTGTTACTTTAACTGCTTGCCCGCACATCCCGACAAAGAATGCCGCAGTTATTAAAATCCACTCTTTTTGGTAGAAAGCGAAGAGAATCACTATTGGGCTAGGAGCGGACATCATGAGGCGAATCCAGCGGTGTCTTCCAAAGTAACCAATAAAAAAAGGTGTCATCAGCGAACCGATTCCTATGCCAACACCAGCGACAGCTAGAGCAAAAGCAAAAGCCGAAAGACCAGCATCAGGATTATTTGGCGCGTTAAATGTATTTCGCTCAAGTAAAAGTCCAGCAAGCATAAGAGAGGTCAAACCACCACGTTGAATTGCTGTTGCACCAATGCCGCGTAGAGCATCTGGATGTTTTTTTAATATAAGAAAACCCTGTTGTAGTTCTCTCCAACCTTGAATCTTTTTACTTATGTCATGTTCTGTGGGGCCAATTTGTTTATGAGAAAATCTAGTTGTTGCAAATGCAGCGAGTAAGTAACAAGCAATTGCAAAGAAAAGCACACGAGAGTCTGAGACATCACTTTTAGTGCTGTGATCAAATATTTTCTTTAGACCAATCCCAATACCGCCACCAATAACCACACCAATACTTCCGCCAGTTACCGCCATTGCATTTGCAGAAATTAAGTCATCTTTTGAAACTACAAGTGGTAATCCTGCGGAAAGTCCGGCAAGAATTAATCTATTGACCCCAAATGCAATGAGAACCAAGAGGGTAAGCGGGACACCTGTGTGGCCACCTTTGATCAGCAGTACCATTGCAAGAAGATCTATCCCACGAACAATGTTGGCAACTTGAACGATTTTCTTTCTAGAAAATCTATCTAAGAAAACTCCCGCGTATGGACCAACAACTGAGTAAGGAAGTAAAACAACTGCGAAGGCGACTGCAGCTGCAACCGCATTTGGTTGACGTTCAGGAGAGAAGAGCACAAAGGATGCAAGTGCAGATTGAAATATTCCATCGCCAATCTGTCCGGTCCATCTAATAGAGAGTAAGGCAGGCAACTTGCTGCCAGGATGAAATGGCCAGCTGCTTAACCTCTTATATGTGGGCAGTCTCTGCATAAGGTAAGCGTAGTTAAGAAGAAAGGTTTATTCTTACTACTTATGTGGAGTCGCCGTGATGCAGTGGATTATTCACTTAAGCGTCGGGCAACCCTGGTGTCACTTTTTAAAGGCTCAAGTTCTGCTCTTGATGCTTGTGATGCCGATCCTTATTTAAAAAGTGCCGCAAAATATCATGGTGAGAGTGTTGAACGTTTGTGCCCTGTTTGTCGCAAACAAGAGATGGTGGAGTTGCGCTATGCATTCGGTGATCAACTCGGCCAATACTCAGGTCGCATTAAGACATCAGGTGAATTAGATGAGATGCAGAATGAATTTGGTGAATTCCGGGTCTATGTAGTGGAAGTCTGCCAAGGCTGCGGGTGGCACCACCTCATATATTCATTCAAGTTAGGTGATGGGAAGTATCGTAAACCGCCGCGAAAGGTGCGTACCCTTGAAGATGAGGACTACGCGAAACGATAGCCTTACACCGTGGTTGGTAGAGAGAATCTTCGTACCTGGTTTATCAGGGGTGCCATTTTCACAATTGGTGGGGGTTTCGTTCTCTTCTCATATCTTTTTGCCTATGCCTATTTTACCGTTCATATACCTGACCCGAATGCATATGTAAATAGCCAAGCAACGGTTATTGAGTACGCAGATGGAACTCCTATTGGCCGAGTTGGGGCCGAAGATAGAGTGAGCGTTCCACTTGCTAGCGTGCCGCTTAATTTGCGCCACGCGATTCTTGCCGCAGAAGATAAAAACTATTACAACGAACATGCATTTAGCCCAACAGGAATTATTCGAGCTTTGTATCATGATCTTCGTGGAGGAGCGCTTCAAGGTGGGTCAACTATTACTCAGCAGTATGCAAAGACAGCATTTCTCACGCCACAAAGAAGTGTTCAACGCAAAATTAAAGAGATAGTTATTGCTGTAAAACTTGAGCAACAGTTATCAAAAGACCAGATTTTTGAAAATTATCTCAATACTATTTATTTTGGCCGTGGGTCGTATGGTGTACAAACCGCATCAGATGTTTTCTTTAATCGTCATGTTAATCAGTTATCAATTGCGCAGGATGCGGTTTTGGCAAGCGTACTTAACGCTCCTGGTTACTACGACCCAGCGAATGGTCCTACATACCTTGCGCGTCTTAAATCTCGTTGGCAATATGTATTAGATGGAATGGCAAAAGAAAAATGGATTACTAAGAAGCAAGCGGCTACCCAAGTATTCCCATTTATCCAACCGAGGGTTGCATCTGGGTCGTTAGCTGGTCCAAAAGGCTATGTGATTTCATGGGTTGAAAATCAACTACAAGCTCTTGGCTTTACACAAGACCAGCTGCAACAAGGCGGTTTGGTTGTAAAAACAACACTTGAAAAGAAGGCACAAGAAGCTGCTGTTGACGCTGTTGCAAAACGTACTCCTATAGATAAGCAAGGCAACCTTCGTGTTGCACTCGTTTCCATTAGGCCAGGTACTGGCGAAGTTGTTGCTATGTATGGTGGGCAGGATTATTTAAAGAGCCAACTCAATAATGCTACCCAAGCGATTGCCGAGGCAGGATCGTCATTTAAACCTTTTGCGCTCATTGCTGCTCTTGAGCAAGGGATTTCATTGCAATCAGTATGGGATGGAACGTCCCCTCAAGTTTTCTTTGATCCTGGTTCGCAAACCCCATATTCAGTTTTCAATTACGGAAGCGAACAATTTCCTAACGTAAGTTTGCTCGATGCAACAGCACACTCAGTAAATACAGTCTTTGTCCCATTGACAATAAAAGTTGGACCTCAAAATGTCATTGATATAGCTCGTCAAGCAGGAATTCCTCAGTCTGTTGCGATGGTCGCAGGGCCATCTGTAGCGCTTGGTGTTGCTAGTCCACATGTCATTGATGTCGCATCTGCATATGCAACCTTTGCTTCACAAGGAATTTATGCAAAGCCTTACATCATTTCAGAAGTTCTAGGTAACAATCAGGGCGTCCTCTATCAGTCACAGATCCAAGCCCAAAAAGTTTTTGATCCAAATGTAATTGCAGATCTAACTACAGCTTTGCAAGGTGTAACAACAAGGGGAACTGCAGCTGCAGCGCTCTCTGATTTTAATCGACCAAGCGCTGGTAAGACTGGAACAACTACAGATAATGCTTCAGCTTGGTTTAATGGGTACACACCACAACTTGCCACCACAGTTGCACTCTTCAGAGATGATGCAACGCAAACGTTGAACGGAATTGGTGGTCTAAACGCTGTGACGGGTGGATCATTCCCAGCAAGAATTTGGGACCTTTATATGAAGAATGCTTTAAAAGGAGAACCAATTCTTCCCTTTCCACCCGCTGCAAATATTGGTGGAACTGATCCAGTACCAATGCAAAACGCTGTTCCAACACTCGATCCATCTTTAGCTCAGTCACCAACGCCGATAGCTCGTCCTGCTCCAGCAAAGTCACCTGCTAAAAAGAAATAACTCGTGAAGAGTAGGCACGCAGTCGGGATAGTCATACTTTTTGCTTTATGTGCAGGGCTTCTTTCATTTATTAAATTTGATCATTGCTATAACAAGCAGTGGGCAGTACCCGATGTATACACCCATGCCTGTTATAGCGACATCCCAGCCCTTTATGGGGCCAGGAATCTGATTAACCACACATGGCCATATTCCAGTGCAACAAACTCTGTGGAGTACCCACCTATTACTGGTGTAGTTATGTGGGCGACTTCTTTGGTTGCTCCTCAAGGATCACAAAACTTTCATATCTACTTTTTGATAAATATTTTCTTACTATTACTTCTCTTCGTTAGTAGTGCTTTATTGATTTGGCGTATAAATCCAGGTAGCTGGCATCTCTTCGTTATTGCCCCAGCAGTGGTCGCCTCTTTATATATTAACTGGGATATGTGGGCAGTCATGACGGCACTTGCTGCAATCTATTGGTTTGATCAAAAGAAGTATGACTACAGTTCAATCGCACTTGGAATTTCAGTTGCAACTAAGTTCTTCCCCATTGTTTTGTTACTACCGGTAGCAATTATTTTTTGGAAGCAATCGCGAATTAAATCAGCTGTCCGCTACACATCTATCTCACTTGGAATATGGGTTTTGATCAATCTGCCTTTCGCACTTTTTACCTCTTCTGGTTGGTGGAGATTTTTTAAACTCAATGGATCAAGAGGAGCAGATTTTGGTTCCCTCTACTACTCATTTCAACTTCTTGGTATTTCTGTTTCTGCAGTGAATGCAGTTTCTATTCTTTTATTTATTATAGGTAGCGCAGGGTTTACTTTATATCTGCTGCAAAAAGTGTATGTACCGAGCCTTACTCAGATTGCATTTATTGAAGTGGCGATCTTTACCCTTGCATCAAAGGTTTATTCACCACAATATATTTTATGGTTGACCCCACTTGCCGTTATTGCACTTAGAAAGAAAGATAAAAGTGCATTTTGGATATGGCAGGGTGCTGAAATCATGTATCACTTAGCTGTGTGGGAATATCTGGCAACATATTCAGGGGGCCGTTTTGGTTTGCCGGCTGGGGGCTACGCAGTAATCAGCCTTATCCGAATTGCAGCCTTGATCTTTTTTGTGCTCAAAACAGCTCCATCCACACGGGAAGTCCCTGCACAAGAGCACCGATTTTCACTATCTGCGGCCTAAGAGTTACCCTTAGCCTTCCTTTATGAGCCACGAACACCGTTTGCGGCATTCGCTAAGGAAAAGTAACCCTCCTGTCGCGGAAATGCCGTGACCGTTTTAGTCCAGAGGAGGTGGGGTTAACGCATGCGTCATTATGAAATCATGGTCATACTCGATCCTGACCTAGAAGAACGCACAGTCGCACCAAGTCTTGAGAATTATCTCAAGATCATCAAAGACAGTGGTGGCAAAGTAGACAAGCTCGATATTTGGGGCCGTCGCCGCATGACCTTCGAAATTAATAAAAAAGCAGAAGGTATTTACGCTGTT
>CAIUHY010000020.1 GCA_903899145.1 uncultured Actinomycetes bacterium | reverse complement strand
AGTAGTGAGTGCATATTCGATCGAACGTTTAACCATTCCACCTGAAGTTGGAGTGTGGGCCCCGATGCGCGGCAATGTTGATTTTGGTGAAGCCATTGGGGGAGCCTATCCCAGAGTGATGGTGATCTGTGTTCCACGCTTGACATGCTTGCCTACTTGAGGGGAAACATTAGTCACATGTTTGCCGCTACCGATCCTCTTCACGATCACCTTCAAATCAAGATTTTCAAGTGCAGTAGTCGCAGCATTCTGATCAAGTGAATAAACATTGGGAACATAAACAAGAGCAGAGCCTTGAGAGACAACAATATTAATTGTGGATCCAGTCGGTGCACTTGCTGGGGCATCAGGGTTTTGGGAGATCACATTTCCTGCTGGGATGGTGTCGCTAAATCCAAAAGTTGACTTCACAATAAATCCAGCGGCAGTTAACTCACTTTGAGCTTGATCTCCACTTTTGCCGATATACGACTGCAAAGAAATACCAGTGTCAGTTGATGCCGGGGTGGGTGTCGGCGTTACTGCAGATGGCTGGGCCCCAAGTGAAATAGAGAGTTGAACCGTCCCATTCTTCTTTACATGACCGCCACCCCCTGGGTTTGATGAAATAACTTCCCCTGCAGGAATAGTTGAGTTGTAGTTTTGCGCGGCAACTTGTGTTTTTAAACCAAGAGAAGCAAGAGTCTGTGTTGCATCACCTTGACTCATGCCAACTACTGATGGAATCGAAACGCCACTCTTTGCACCAGAAAATAGGTAATAGCCCCCGCCAATCAATCCAAGAAGGATGAAGAGTGCAATAAAACGATTTCTACGCACTCGTCTTGATGTCTTTCGGCGCATCTGAGCGGTATTACTCATTGCAAGATTCTCCACCTTCTTTGTCTCAGAAGTATTTGACGCGCCAGTACTGATTGGCTGTGTAATTGTCTTCACTCTCTCCACGATGGCATTTCCAATGCGTACTTCAGGGCGAGCCCTCTTTTTACGGGAAGCGGTAGGGACAGGAAGATCAAGTTCAAGACTCAGCTGCTTGCGCTGTGGATCAAGCGTTTCATGGACCTGTCTCATTTCATCAAGGAGCTCACTCGCATTCTTCTGGCGTGCATCTGGGTTTGGTGATGTGGCTTTGACGATCAGATCATCTAGTGCTTGAGGGATTCCTTGAACAAATGTGGATGCAGCAGGGACTCTTTCATTGACATGTTTATATGCAATTTGAATGGGGGAGTCACCATCAAATGGTTTGCGCCCAGTGAGTAATTCAAAGAGAACAATTCCAAGTGAGTAGATATCACTTCTTGCATCCGAGACTCCGCGTTGGACTTGTTCAGGAGAGAGGTAGGAGACGCTTCCTAAAACGATGCTTGATTCAACCGTCATTGTGGAGCCAAGTTGACCGCCGCGCGCAAGTCCGAAGTCGGCTATTTTGATTCTGCCATCTTTGGATATCAAAATATTTTCTGGCTTTAAATCGCGGTGATTAATACCCAAACGATGTGCTTCAGCAAGGCCACTAGCGACGGGAATCATGTAGCGGAGTAGATCGGTAGGGGTAAGTGGTCCTTGTTCAAAGAGAAGATCGCGCAAAGTAAACCCATCAATAAATTCCATGACAATAAAGACAGCAGGCGTGCCGCCTGTGTTCCATCCTTGATCCTGAATTGCAACAACATTGGGGTGAGATAGGGCTGCGGTTGCTTTTGCCTCTCGAATGAATCTGTTTACAAATTCTTCATCGTTAGCAAGATGAGGGTGCATTATTTTCACAGCAACAGGTCGATCAAGTCGCAGGTCTGACCCTTTGTAAATTGAAGCCATGCCACCTGCCGCTATCAACTGTTCTAGTTGGTAGCGCCCGTCGATGATTTCGCCAGTCAGATCTGACACGTTGAAATCTTAGAGGCTAACGGGCACCATTCAGGTGATAATCGGCTGCGTTGGCTGTGCCTTCTTTGGCGAAATGCTCAGAACTCATTTGTAGAAATACCTGCATCTGGGTTTTGATTTCTTGCCCATCACGTTCAAGTACTCGGTCTAGGCCAAGGTGTGGATCTATATTGACCCAAAATTTCATTGATACCTTATCCCGAATTGAGCGCTGACCCGACCCGACTCCTTCTAGGATGAGTAAATCGCTGTTCGGAATTTCAAATTCTTCTCCTGGGTTATTTTTATGCCAGTCATATCTGGTTGTGCGGTACGGAATTTTTAAAATGTGTGCGCTAGCTATCTCCATGAGTTTGTGTGTGAGCTTTTCTCCAAGTGGGTCACCCCATCCATCATAAAGATCATCCATATGTATGGTGGAGACAGAGAGTTCGCTTTCAAAGCTTTTCTCTAAAAACGATGCAAGTGTTGTTTTGCCCGCCCCGGCCCACCCATCAATAGTTGCAATCATGTGATGTGACTTCTATTTCATGGGAATTTTGTTGAGATTGGAGACTCTATTCCAGCGCTTCCAACCACCGATTGCCAGTACAACGAATATGAAATACAAAATCGAGGTGAGGTAAGACTTTCCATGCCAGAACTGAAAGGTGTAGACGGCGTCAACAAGAAACCAGAGTGGCCACGCTTCAAACTTCTCCATGCACATAAGCCCTTGCGCTATGCAGCTTCCGACAAATCCAAAGGAATCAGTCCATGTTGCCGCAGCGCCAATATGGATAAGTAGGGGATTGAGAGCAAACCATGCAATCAAATAGACACCAACCATTGCTAGATTGATTTTCCATGTGAGCTTATGCGGCTTTGCACCCCGAGGGCCCCATCCAAACCATCCCCAAAATCCGCCAGCTATGAAGACAAATTGGAGAGCGGCGCTTGCATAATATTTTTGTTGGAAGAACAAGAGTGCATAGAGAAGGCTGCTTATATTCCACCACGGCCATGTAATACGTGGGCCGTAGATTCCATACCAAACTCCAATAACTGAAGTGATGAAGGCAAAGAACTCAAGATAAGTAAGTTTGTATCCCCAAGCGCTAAACATAACCGCCATTAAAGTATGCATTGATGGACCCCTTTCCAATTCGCATTACCGAACTGGTACTACGGTCGACCTGGCGATCAGGTCCTCTCAGCCAAAACATCGGCTCCCGTAGTAGTCAGTTTACCGCGCTTTAAGTGCACGTGCATATGCTGGCAGCGCGACTTTCAATCTCCTCCAGGAAGACGTTGTGGCACGTTTTGCAAAGATTTGATAATCAATCTTCTCGACCTCATCTACTATTCCGCAGTAGAGCTCACTTGCTGCCTCGATACATGGGCGGCTTGTTGCATCTAGGAGTGAGATTCCAAATTCAGATTCTTTCTGAAGCGTTCGTACTCGCTGGATCTGGGCTTGCAGGGCGCTTCGAATCTGTGGAGTTACTACCCGTTCGTTGAGCATCTGCCAACTAACTCCGTGCTCAGCAAGTTCGTGGATAGGCAAATACACACGCCCCCGCTCTAAATCTTCATCAACATCTCGAATGAAGTTAGCTAGCTGAAAGGCGATTCCAAGCTTTTGTGCAGCCTCATATGCCCGTGGGTCTGTACTGCCAAGGATTGGAACCATCTGTAGCCCTATGACTGCAGCGCTTCCGTAGACATATTCAAGAAGATCCTCGTATGTCTGATATTCAGTAACTGATAAGTCCATTGTCATCGAATATAAAAAAGATTCAAAGTGCTCAATCGGAATAGAAAACCTTTTCACCGTATCTATAAGTGCTTTACCAATATGATCTCTACTTTCGCCTTTTTGTAGATCAGAGAGAATTCCATCTCCCCAAATTTTTAGTACTTGGGCTTTTTCTTCAATAGAAAGAGAAGATTCAAGGTCATCCACAATCTCATCGGCATATCTAGCAAATCCATAGAGAGCATGAACAAATGGTCGTTTTTCTTTTGGCAGCAATAACGTTGCTAAGTAGTAAGTCTTGCCATGCAGAGAATTTAACCTTTTGCACTCAGCATAGGATGCGCGCAGATCTTGATCAGTAATGCCTGCAGCCGTTAATTCATCCATTACTAGTCGATCTGTCCAACAATTCGTTCTGCTGCTAAGCGACCAGAGATGAGGACCATTGGAACACCAACCCCAGGTTGGGTGCCAGAACCTGCAAAGACAACATTTTCAAAACCCTTTGCCATATTGGAAGGTCTAAACGGACCTGTTTGGAAGAAGGTGTGAGCACTTGCAAAAGGCGCTCCGCGTTCCATTCCTTGTTTTTGCCAATCAAGTGGTGTTGTTAGTTGTTCTACTTCAATAGAGTCAATGAAACCGCTGTAACCACGTTGTTCCATAACACGAAGCATTTCATCGCGATAACTAGATGCCTGTTTATTCCAATCAATATCAGCATCAAGGTTTGGGGTAGGGAACAAGATGTAATAAGAAGACTTCCCTTGAGGAGCTAAAGAGGGGTCATCATGGGTCGGAACAGTGACTAGAAGACTTGGGTCAGTCATCAGTACTTTCTTGTTGATCAGCTCATCAAAGACGCCATCCCACGACTCTCCAAAGTGAATATTGTGGTGAGCTAGATGATCAAATTTTTTGTTTGATCCCACCAACAGAGTGACACATGACGGGGAGTAAGTAAGCCTCTTCACACTTGATGGGGTGCGTCCAAGCAGCTCGCGCCAAGCGACCGGTAGATCAGGATTGAGCACGACAACATCACAAGGAATTCGCTCTTGTGTATCAGTAATGACCGCAGTGGCTCGGCCATTGGAATGCTCGATACTTGTAACAGTTGT
>CAIUHY010000019.1 GCA_903899145.1 uncultured Actinomycetes bacterium | reverse complement strand
GATGATCCACTTGGCCACGGCGCAGTGTTACCTGGGTTAGTCAAAGATGCTCTCGCTCGAGAAAATAAAATTGACCACGTTGCTATTGGAATGGGTCCTGGACCTTTTACTGGGCTTCGTGTGGGAATTGCATTTGGGCAGAGCTTTGCGACTGCTCGCACTATCCCCTGGATTGGCGTTGATTCGTTAGCAGCGCTAGCTACTGAACATGATGATGCAGAGTTCATTGTTGCCATTGATGGACGACGTAGAGAGTTTTTTGTCAGCCATTATGTGGGTGGAAAATTACTTGCCCCATCACGCGTAATGCAACGGGAGTCTCTTGCAGAACTTTCTATTCCTGTTTATTACGGAAACCCAAAGACGAGTGCGATTGCAGATTTATCACTCAGGCAGGCCTCAATTCTTGAACCAATCTATATCCGAAAGCCCGATGCATATCCTGCGCCCAAAGATGTGAAGTTTCGCCCGTGGCAGCAGACAGATCTTGTAAATATTTTTGCGATTGAAAAAGATGTATTTGGCACAGAAGCATGGACCATGGCTCAACTTAAAGAGGAATACGCAGGAAAGGATCGACAACGTCTTGTCGCTGAAATAAACGGAGAAGTAATAGGTTATGCCGGCGCATTAAAACTGGGCGAGGTCACAGATATTTTGACGCTTACAGTTAAGCCAGAATTTCGCAGGCGCGGTATCGCCCGTGAATTTCTTAAAAGGCTCATTGATTGGTCACGCAATCAAAAAGTAGAGGCAGTCATGCTTGAAATGCGCAAGGGAAATATTGAAGCCGAGCCTTTATATGTGGCAAACGGCTTTAGGCACATTTCACAGAGGCGTAACTATTACGGCCATGGGGTGGATGCAATCATTATGCGTAAGGAACTCACATGAGTAGCCCATTGATTTTAGGTATTGAAACATCGTGTGATGAGACCGCTGTTGGAATCGTCCGCGGACGAAAGTTGTTAGCAAACGTCATCTCATCAAGCGTGGAGGAACATGCGCGTTTTGGTGGAGTAGTACCTGAGATTGCAAGCCGTGCTCATCTAGAAGCAATGCAGCCGGTCATTGTCCAAGCACTCAGTGATGCACAGGTAAAACTAGAAGACATTGATGCAATCGGAGTGACAGCAGGCCCTGGACTCATTGGCGCGCTCCTTGTGGGAACAAGCGCAGCATCTGGCTTAGCACTTGGTTTAGATAAGCCGCTCTATGGTGTCAATCATCTCTCATCACACCTTGCTGTTGATGCACTCGATGAATCACACAAACTTGGCCCCGCAATCGGATTACTTGTGAGTGGCGGGCATAGTTCTATCATCCAAGTAAATGACATTGCTCAGAGTGTTCAGGTTCTAGGAGCAGCTATTGATGACGCAGCTGGTGAAGCCTTCGACAAAATTGCCAGACTGCTTGGTTTAGATTTTCCTGGGGGACCTGAGATTGATAAGTTAGCTAAAGAAGGCAATGAGAGCGCCATTGATTTCCCTCGGGGACTAAGTGATACCGATTATGACTTTTCATTCTCTGGTTTAAAAACAGCAGTTGCGCGTTATTTGCAAAAAACACCCAATGCCAAGCGAGCAGATATTGCGGCTTCATTTCAAGAAGCAGTCGTTGATGTTCTTCTGAATAAATCACTAGCAGCATGTGCATCCACAGGAATTGATACTTTGCTGATTGCCGGAGGAGTTGCAGCCAATTCTCGGCTCAGGCAGCTTGCGGTCCAAAGGTGCGCCGCGGCCGGTGTTCTGCTTCGAACTCCGCCGACTGCCTTGTGTACTGATAACGGGGCAATGGTGGCTGTTATGACCTCACTAGCGGTCTCTGCAGGCGTGAAGGCCTCTCACATAGGGCTAGAAGCCCTCTCAACGGTGCCCTTGAGCCAGCCGGTCTGGGCGTAAAAGCTTCGAGTTGAAGGTGCCTGCGCGGGCTATCTATGATTAGCACTCGCAGACCTAGTCTGCTAAACCCTAGTTTTTGAGAACAAATAAAAGAAATAGAGGAGCACATCATGGCCGTAGCCATTAAGCCACTTGAAGATCGCATCGTCGTTAAAGCGAACGAGGCAGAACAGACAACTGCATCAGGACTTGTTATCCCTGATACCGCAAAGGAAAAGCCACAGGAAGGCACAGTTGTTGCTGTTGGACCAGGACGTTTTGATGATGGCGTGCGCGCACCTATGGATGTAAAGGTTGGAGACGTTGTTCTCTATAGCAAGTACGGCGGAACTGAAGTGAAGTACAACAACGAGGAGTACCTCGTTCTTTCAGCTCGCGATGTTCTTGCCATCATTGAG
>CAIUHY010000018.1 GCA_903899145.1 uncultured Actinomycetes bacterium | reverse complement strand
TGTAACTTTCTTCATATTTACTCCCCTAGTAAAAGCATCTCGCTTTTTAGTGTCTCAATCAAAGCACCTTTTGGGGTGGTGAAACTAAAAAGCTCCTTAATATTAGGTAAATTTTGGCGGAAAACACTCACCTTGCTTGATACAGATGTTCCTACCTGCCCACTTGCATAGTGTGTACTGACTTTTTTACTACTCACCAATAACTAACTAGGCTTTTTTAGTTACGCTGCGTAGCCAAGGCTCTAAATAATTGAATTCGAAAGTGCCGGACTCAAATAAGGTAATCATCTTCTTGTAAATCGTTTTGCTATCAGACTTAATTGAATATCCATTGATTCTAAGAAAAGTGTCTGCTACTGCAAACGCAACCCTCTTATTCCCATCAGTAAAGGGGTGGTTGACAGCCAAACTCTCAAGCAGAGCAGCTGCTTCCTCGATGATGTCTTTGTAGTAACCAGTCTGGGGTCTAAAAAGTGCAGACTCCAGTGCTCCGATATCTCTAATCCCAGAACTTCCACCATACTTTTTTAAGCCAATTGCGTGAAGAGCGAGCGCTTCAATAGTCGTGATGTAGTCGGTGGAATCGCTCACTTAGCTAACTGCTTATAGAGATCATCGAATTCTTCAAGACTTAGGCTGTATGCATCCAGTACATGCTGTCTTGGGCGTTGATCTTGATGGCGTTCGAAGTATTCCGAAAGAGCATCCTCTAAGAGGGATTGAAGTTGGCGGCCTTGCTCCTGAGCTAAGGTGCGAGCTTTGAGTAGTAATTCAGGATCTAATTGAGACGAGAACTTCTCGCGTGCGGTTGCCATAGTCTCTCCTTCTATCAAGATATATCTTGATGATAGCACCTAGGGATCACCTCTGGCAATCACTGCAGGAGTACCTCCAGGGTAAGTCCGGTGCGTTGACTAGCGCCTTACAAAATTGGTTGTCGACTCAATTCCTGCCTACTCATACCCCATGAGTTGGCTATTACTCGTTAGATAAGAGTGGGGATCTTTCAAATAATTTGTTTAGAACTTGGTCTGCTTCCATTGTGAAAGTACAAAGGGAGCTGCATTGGCATAAAGTTCGTTCTTACCAAGCCCGATTGTGTGCTTCAAATTCTCGTCAAAACTTGGATAGGTCCCAGCGTTCTTCATAATTTGCCAGTATTTGTCATACCCATACGTGGCGAGAATGTATTCACAGATAACACTGCCAAGTGCATAAAACATCATATTTGCTTCCTGCGTAGAAGGGGCTTCAATTTTTGCCAGAGTAGAAGCAACTTCAGCAGGTGAAGTGATCTTATTTAAACTTGGAGATTCTTTACCTTGTGTTCTAACTTGATCCATTGCAGGGCTAAAGTAGTTAGCAGTTGCTGTGATAGATGCGGTGCTAAAAAGTTCTGCTGTGCCTTCCCAGAACCACGTTGGCATATTTACATAGTCAGCATCAGCGCTCCCATCGCCGTAATTGACGAACAGAGCACTCTTAGAAAAACTTTGCAGTATGTGAACAAACTCGTGGGAAGCCATGTGAGAATCTGGAGTTTTATTCACAGATGCATCGATAATTATCATCCACCCAGAACCAAGTGATGGACTCCATCCGGCACTTCCGGAAGCTCCGCCTCGTTGGCTATTTGATTTTGGAGTATCGCGCTCCATCATGAATTTTGCCCAACGAAGTTGGATCGCATCGAATACTGGCTTACCTGCCATAGTTTGCGAGACCATAAAGTCATAATCTTTTTCAGTAGCAAGTAATATATTTACAGAAATTGACCGACTGAAATAGTTGTTATAACAAGACATGGCTTGCTCAAAAAGCGCTTTTTGTTTATCAACCATCTCGGGTGAATAATTTGGTGAAACTAGATAATTAGCTGTGATGTTCGGGTGTGCTGTCTTGCAAGCTGCGTGATCAAAGGCGTTGTAAGCCTTCAGCACGGTCGCATCCACCTTTGCTACCGGGACAACTCCAGAGTTGACAGTTCCATCGGAAGCTATGTATTTGAGACCTTTGCCTACTTTTGCACAAACAAATGTCTTTTCTAAGTAATGTGCAATCGCACCTTGTTGCCTGCAGCTACCTCCGAGTTGGGGTGCTGCAACGGCACTCTCAAGGCATGAAAAAGTTAATGCAAGCAGTACTAGCCCTACAGCATATTTTCTCATTGAATAATTGTATTACGGAAGAAAAAGATTTGACCAAAAGCCAAACCCTGTAACGATGCGATGACTAAGGTGTGGGTCTGCCCGCCCCAAAGCCTGGTAAACATTTTGCAAATGCAGCTGCAATTTTTGGATCCGCCCGGTCAGGACGAACTCCAGGAGTAATGACTACTCCAGCTTTCTTTAAACATGCCTGAATAGTTGGATCACTTAAGAACCCACCGCGTCCAGCGCTACTACTACCAACTGGAGGTTGTGTTGTACTAGGCGTCCCAGTAGGTGTCTTTGGTTTTTTTGTACTCGGTGCTGATGGAGCGCTCGGTGTCATACCACCACCAGTAACTGGCGCTCCAAATCCTGCAGTATCAGTAACTCTTGCAGAATCTCCAGTTTTTAAAGTTGATGCTTGTGTCGAATCATCTAACTTAATTGTGACCTCGCCATTGGAAACTTTTGTAATACTTCCTGTAACACGTGGCCCACCAAATCCACCACCGGCAGCGCGCCCAGCAGGTGTCCCAGTTCCTGCGCCAGTTGCTCCTGCGAATGCACCTGCTCCTGCGCCACCAAATGCGCTACGAAGTGAGTTCAAAGATGTGCCAAGAGAAGAATTTGCAGCACTTGTCGCGCTGTGGTGACCATACCAAGCACCAGCAGATAAAAGCGTAACAACGATCGCTGCGATGCCTAAGATCCTGGTGTACTTATTGGTCCATTGATATGAACCTTTCGCAAGGTGCTCAGCTAAATCATCTGTCTCTGGTTTTGCAAAGAGATCAAATGAAGCTGACTCGTTATTATTTATATTGCTACTTAGATTACTCATGTCGCAGTGCCTCGATTGGTCGTAGTGATGCTGCCCTAGATGCTGGGTACCCGCCGAAGAAAACACCGATCAAGATGCTTACTCCGAAAGCTAAAAAGACAGATGATGGAACGATGATGGGCTTTGTTCCTGCAATCGTGAAGTGAGAGCCAATAAAGCCCCCTAGTACCCCCATGAGACCACCGACTAGGGACAAAATAGTTGCCTCAATAAGAAATTGCGACAAGATTACACGTTTGGGCGCGCCAATTGCTTTTCTAATACCGATCTCTCTGGTTCTCTCAATTACAGTCACAAGCATGATGTTGGTAATACCAATGCCTCCAACAAGTAGTGAAATGCCTGCGACCGCTCCAAGGAGCACTGTGAAGGTTTTACTCGATGATGCAGATGTAGAAAGAAGTGAAGCTTGGTTAAAGATCTGATAATCAGCTGCCTTGCTTCCCTTAATCTTATGGCGAGTATTGAGAATTGTTGTGATCTCACTTTGAGCATCATTTGTTCCCGTTGCCGTCTTTGCTTCAACAATGATCGAAGACAGACCCGTATATCCGCTAATAGAACTTTGAATGGCTGTAATAGGAGCTAAGAAGAGGCTATCTCCATCACTGAAGCCAGATGATCCCTTGATTGTTGTTGTGCCAATGATGGTAAATGGAATTCCCCCGCATCGCACGCTCTGCCCAATCGGGTTATCTGTTCCAAAGAGCTCTGTCGCTGTTGTATTACCGATGATTGCCACATGCCTTCCCTGTGTCACATCATCGTTACTAAAGTAATTTCCTGTTGCAAGTTGAGCATTTGCTGCTTCAAAGTATGTCGGCCAAACACCAGAGAAGGTAGAAGGTGTTGAGGTAGAGGTTCCATTAGAACATGTGACGTTCGCATTCATAATAGGTGAGACTTGCTTAACATCAGGAGCGTTAATGGGAGCTACGAGCGCTTGGGCGTCTGCAATAGTTAATGGCATCGCACTAGATGCTCCGCCGCGAGATCTTGCACCAGCAAAACCACCGCCACCAAATCCTCGCGCTCCAGATCTAATCTGAAGTGAGTTAGTACCTAGACGATCTAATGACTGCTGAACTGCTTTAGAAGATCCATTTCCCACAGCGATCAAGATAATTACCGACATCACACCGATCATAATGCCCAGGGTCGTTAAGCTCGTCCGAAGCTTATTAATCGTGAGGCCGCGAAGTGCGAACTTAATGCTTTCAAGTATGTTCACGAAGCACGCCGCGCATTTGATTCATCACTAATAATCTTGCCATCTCTCATACGGATAATTCTCTTCGCCCGCTCGCCAACATCTTGCTCATGGGTAATAACAACAACAGTTCTTCCTGCGGCGTTGATCTGATCAAATAGATCAAGTAAGTCATGAGTTGATTTTGAATCAAGTGCTCCTGTTGGTTCATCTGCCAAAAGCAAAGCAGGGCGAGTAACAAGTGCTCTAGCAACAGCAACACGTTGCTGTTGTCCTCCTGAAAGCTCTGTGGGTTCATGGCTCATACGTTCTGTGAGTCCAACAACAGCAAGTGCTGCCTCAGCCCTCATGCGCCGTTCTGCGCCTTTAATACCTTGATAAGCCATAGGAAGTTCAACATTTGCCAGAGCAGTTGTTCGAGGAATTAAATTAAAAGATTGAAAGATAAAACCAATTTTGCGGCCACGAACTACTGCAAGCGCGTTCTCATCCATCGAGGAAATCTCAATGCCATCAAGGAAATACTTTCCCGAAGTGAGAATGTCTAACGCCCCCATGATGTTCATCAGAGTTGATTTACCAGAACCTGATGGGCCCATGATTGCTACATACTCGCCAGCTTCAATCTTTAAACTCACGCCATCTAGAGCAAAGATTGAAGAATCCCCAGTGCCATAACGCTTGACAGCGTTTTGAACATCAATAACTGTTTTCATTATCCGCCGCCGCCACGGCCTCCGCCGCCTCCGCCAAATCCTCCTCCAGCGATAGCAACACCAAGGCCTGCGCCAGATGGGAAGCCATTAGCTCCTACTGATGTCTTAGCGCTTGGCAGTACGACCTTAGCTCCTGCATTAATTCCAGAAAGGATCTGATCGGCAGAATCTCCTATGAGACCGAGTACCACAGGTGTTCTAGTAATAACGTCTTTCCCATTTTTAGTAGTGAGTACATTAACAAATGAGCCAGTTCCGCGAGTTGTTACAGCCTGCGCAGCAACTTGAAGAACATTAAACGCAGCTCCAGTTGTCACAGTAGTTGTCGCCGTCATTCCAGATTTAAGTTCTGGCGCGCTGCTATCTAGCGAGAAAGTAGCCTTATAAGAGGTTGCTCCTGAAGCAACTGTCGGTAGAAGATCTACTGAAAGTAATTTGCCGGTTGCATTCACACTAGGAAGTGCTGAGAATGTAAACGCAGCAGTTTGGCCAGCAACTAACTTGGCAGCATCTGACTCTGAGAAGCTTGAACTCACTTCCAAGCCTGAAACTCCGGTAAGGACTATGAAGCCAGAGACTGAGCCGACCACCGAGGAAGATGCAGTTGGTGCAAATTGACCAACAGCGGCGCTGATTGACGCAACAACGCCCGAGGCTGGGGCTTTTATAAAAGCAGCATCATAATTCTTTTGCGCAACAGCAAGGGCTGCTTGATCAACAGTGAAGTCTGAAGCTTTTGGATTATCAACATTTATTCCGTGTTGGGCTTTGAAATTATCCATAGTGAATTTTTGCGAAGCCACAGCTGAGTCATACGCAGTTTGAAGACTGGAAACGCTAACTGATTGGGCAGCTTTCGCGGCAGCAAGTGCCGCCTGGGCATTAACCACTGCATCTGAATCAGCAATGAGCGTATTGCAATTTGTACTATTTGTTGTTGCTACATTCCCATTTGTAGTTCCATAGTTACTCGCATATGTCTTGCAATAGTCAACTGTCAGTTCACCACCATTTAAAGTAGTAATGTGGTTTTGCTGGTTTGTCCATTGCAAATTACTCAAAGTCAAGGTTGCCGCATCAAGAGCTCTTTGCGCACTATCAACACTATTTTGTGCCGTTGAAGCAGTTTGTTGTGAGTCATTCAAAGCTTTCTGAGCTGCGCTAACCGCTGCATCTGTATTTGCTTTATTTTGCGCATATGCGATCTGTGCCATAGATAAAGTTGACTTCGCTTGATTTAATGAATTTCTCAGTGCCGTGCTATCAAGAAC
Source organism: uncultured Actinomycetes bacterium (assembly GCA_903899145.1). GTDB lineage: Bacteria > Actinomycetota > Actinomycetes > Nanopelagicales > Nanopelagicaceae > PALSA-747. The sequence goes on along the minus strand of CAIUHY010000018.1, from coordinate 2,497 downwards.
TGCCATTAGTTGGCCTCTTGTAACTTTCTGGCCAACGTGCACATTAATAGATGAAATCTGGGCAGAAACCGACGGTGATACGCCGATATCTCCCGGGCTAATTACCGTTCCGGCTGCGCTAACTGTTGCTGAAACATCACCCGTAGATACAAGTGCTGTGGTCGTGGTTACTTTCGCTGCACTTGGGTGAAGCGCCGACCAGCCCCAAAAAGCGATACCTACTACGGCAAGAACGAGAACCAAATTTATTGAAACTATCCGGATATTCGTCTTCTTCATAAATGTCATGTCATAGATATTCGTCTTCTTCATAAATGTCATGTCATAAAGGTAAAGGGACTAACCCCAGTTTGTCATGTAAATAACTGAGTATTGACTGTGAATCCTGGCTTTTCCACCCCTACAGCCTAAATCCCAATAAAGAACCCCTAAGACAAAACCACACCTAAGTACTTTCTCATGACAAATGAGAAAGGTCTTTTCGCACAAGCCGATCTACGGAACGTCCGTGGGTCGACTATCGAAAGGAAAATAATGTCTACAAAGACAATAACAAAGCGTATTGCGCTTGTTGCTGCATCTGCGTTAGCTATCGGTGGATTTACTGCCGTATCAGCAAATGCAACTCCACCTGTTGCAATTTACGTAACTAACGCTTCGAATACTTACTCAAGCACTGCTGGTGCAGGAACTATAGCAATCACTTCAGCAACAAGTGCTGTAGTTGGCACAGGTACTGCATTTGCATCAACAGATGTTGGCCGTGCGATCTATGTCGCTGGAACATATGAAGGAACAATTGGTGCTGTAGCAGATGCGACACATGTAACATTGCTAGATACCATCGCTGCTGACGTACCAGCTCTTAGTGCTTACTCTCTCGGAACACAGACAACCACAGGTGTAGTAAATAACGTGTTTTCAACTACACAGATTAGTGGCATGACCGTAACAGCAGGGCAGAAAGTTGATCTTGTTGTAACATCATCAACTAACAACCAAACCGCCGGTTCAAAAATTCGCGTAGTTGCTACAGGCTACGGAACCCTTGGAACTAGCCTTGTTGAACATGCTGCTGGCCTAACAAACGCTGTTAACTTTACAGCACCTAATACAGCAGGAACATATGCACTATCGGTTGTTTATTCTGATGGTGGTAGTGATTTCGTTACTGTTACTGGTATCACAACAGCTACTTTTAATTTAACTGTAACTGCTGCTCCTGGCTATACTGGAGGCGCATCAACTGTTTATTCTAACGACCTAGTTGCTGATGCTTCATCAACCACAGATGGAACAATTTACGGTATCAAGTCATTGAACACACAAGCTGGTAACCTCACAGTTACTGTCAAGAACTCTGATGGATCATTTTGTACAGCTTGTCTCGTCGGTGGATACATTACAGGTGCTGGTTACCTAGGAGAAGGTACAAATACCACTGGTGCTTTCGGTGACGCAACTGGTGCAACTAAGGTTCGCTCACTTACAGCACAAGCTCCAAATTCATCCAATGGTGTCGCAAGCATTGGTGTGTTTGGTGATGGAACCCAAGGTACTGGCGTAATCACAATCACAGTTACGGATGCCGCAGGAAACGTAACAACACTTGGAACAAAGAATGTTGTGTTTTACGGTGCTGTTGCATCTCTTAAGCTAGTGAATCAGCCATATACTGTTCTCAAGGCTGGCGGAGCTCTTTCAGGTATCAAGACTGGTCTTTTATCTGCAGCAGCAACAACACTCCTTGCATCACCTGCATTCGTAGTTGAAGCACTTGACTCGGCCGGAAATCCAGTTGGAGGCCTTACAGCTTCACTATCTGCAGTATCCAGCGATTCAACTCAGGTTGGTTCAGCTTCAAACAGCGAGGATCTAATAGGCAACGATCCAAACTCAACTTGGGGTGGACCTGGTTTCTATGTATTTGATGCTACTTCAGCATCATCATCAACATCAGGCGGTAAGGGAACCTTGACAATCAAGATCCTTAACCCGGCCGATACGACAAATACTACTTACCTAACAACAACTGTTAACTTCTCCATTGGTGGGGTTGTTGCAAAGGAAGTTATCTCAACAGATGCTGCTTCATATGCACCTGGCGCAGTCATGACAGTGACAATTACTGCTACTGACTCGAAGGGTAACCCAGTATACGATGGCGCTACATCACCTGCTCTCACCTTCAGCAAGGCTGTCGGCGGATCATATGCAGCTTCAGTTTATGCTGCGGGTAAGCAGACAAACTCTGTTAACACATTGTTTGCTCCTTCAGTTGCTGGTCCATTCCTCATCACAGGAACTGGAACAGATGTTGCTGCAACAGCTATTACAGCTAATGCAACAGTGTCTTCAGTAAATGATGCTCAAATCGCTTCATTGATCACAAAGATCAACGCTCTTGCAGCGTTGATTGCAAAGATCCAGAAGAAGCTAGGCGTTAAGTAATTAGCGCTTAAATAACTAGAAATAGTTACCAGAAGCCCGGTCTCGA
>CAIUHY010000017.1 GCA_903899145.1 uncultured Actinomycetes bacterium | reverse complement strand
TTGTTGCAAAGGTTCGCACAATGAAGCCAAATGAAGGTTTCAATGCCGCAACTGATGTTTATGAAGATCTAGTTAAAGTCGGCGTGATCGATCCTGTAAAGGTGACCCGTTCAGCTTTGGCCAATGCCGCGTCAATTGCTGCAATGTTTATTACAACTGAAGCTCTGGTCTTTGAAACACCAGAAGATAAAGTTGAAGAGGCGCAAGGCCATGGTCATAGCCATGGACCTGGCGGTCACTCACATTAATTAATTAAAATTAATTAAGAAGCAGTAACAAACTCCGCGCCAATAACATGGCGTGGAGTTTTTGTTTGGCGATCAACAATAATCAGGCGCTCATCTTCAGAAAGACCGCCCCAAATTCCATATGGCTCTTGAACAGCAAGTGCATGTTCTCTGCACATCTGGACAACTGGGCATGATGCGCATACAGCTTTTGCTATAGCAATGCGATTGTTGCGGCTTGGTCCGCGCTCACCATCTGGGTGAAAGAACATCTCTGATGGAAGCTCGCGGCATGCTCCTTGGTTCTGCCATTCCCACTCTGAAAGAACTGGGCGTGGTAGTCGTGAAATTTCAGCCATCTGGTCCTCCTCCTCGTGGGTGTATTCACACACTACAACCGCGCCATAGGTTGTTCAAGCCCGCTAGCCCTCAAGTGGCACGAAACACATATTTCCTAGACGATTAGGCATGGCTTCTCGCAGCTCGACCCCGACCCCTGCCCTAACAGTGGCGGCGGTTGCTAGGCGTTTAGGCGTAGCACCAGCAACCCTTCGCACGTGGGACAGACGCTATGGCCTAGGACCAAGTGAACATTCAGAAGGACAACACCGTAGGTATAGCGAAGGTGATCTAGCCAGACTTTTTCATATGCGAAAGCTCGTGGTCTCTGGAGTTTCACCAGCAGAAGCCGCAGTGGCGGCACTCAAGTTCAAAGGCAAAATTGATCTCAAACTATTTACAGAATTACCTGAGTCTGATTCAGCTGTCATACAAATGCTGAGCAAGGCGGTTCACGCATTAGATCGCAACTTGACTGAACAAATTATTCGCTCTGAAATTAAAGCAAGCGGAATTGCGGCAACGTGGTGCAATATCTTGACCCCTGTACTTGTCTTGGTTGGCGATGAGTGGGCAGCAACAGGTCAAGGAATTGAAGTTGAGCATATGTTCAGTGAAATTATTCATCGACTATTAAATGAATGCACAGCGCAACTCAAAAGCCCTGTGAACTCTCGCCCTGTCTTACTTGCATGCGTGGGTGAGGAGATTCACTCACTCGCGATTACTGCGCTCGCTGCTTGTTTAGCTGAAGACCAGATTCAAGTTCACTTCCTAGGTGCTAGAACACCCCAAACTGCTATCAATGAAGTTGCCAGGCGCGTTGGCCCGCCAGCGATTTTCTTATGGGCGCAACTTTCAAAAAATGGTAACCCTGCGATCATCCAAGAACTTCCAAAACTACGCCCTGCCCCTCGGGTTATTTTGGGTGGGCCAGGATGGAACCCCGATCGCTGTAAAAGTGCAGACTTTGTTGATGATCTGACCGCCGCGAGGCGTGAGATCTCGCGCGCTGTGGGCGTTTAGAAGCAGTGTTTTTGAACCCCTAGACTTACCCAATGATGGAAGGCGCCCGCGAAAAAGTAATAATGACGGGGCTGACCTACGACGATGTACTTCTACTTCCCGACGCATCTGAAGTTGTTCCCAGCGAAGTAGAAACAAAAACTCGTCTCACGCGAAATATCTCTCTTAGCGTCCCCGTGGTTTCTTCAGCGATGGACACCGTTACCGAATCAACCATGGCGATTGCCATGGCCAAGGCAGGCGGAATTGGAATTTTGCATCGCAATTTAGCTATTGAAGATCAAGTCAAGCATGTAAAAACAGCGAAAGCTTCTGGAATTGTCGGCGCAGCAGTTGGAGTTGGTGAAGATGGATATGCCCGCGCAGTTGCTCTCATAGAAGCAGGAGTAGACGTTGTTGTAGTTGATACTGCTCATGGCCATCACCGCGCTGTGCTTGAAGCAATTACTCGTATTAAAAAGCAATTTCCACATATTGATGTTATTGGCGGAAATGTGGCAACTCGAGCTGGAGCACAGGCGCTCATTAATGCCGGTGTGGATGCTGTAAAGGTTGGGGTTGGGCCTGGCTCAATCTGTACAACGCGAGTAGTTGCAGGCGTTGGCGTTCCACAAGTGACCGCAATTATGGAAGCACACAAGGCATGCTTCACAGCTGATATTCCTTTAATAGCAGATGGTGGATTGCAATATTCAGGTGATATTGCCAAAGCGATTGTTGCTGGTGCAGATACCGTCATGCTTGGTTCGCTTCTTGCAGGATGTGATGAGTCACCCGGAGATCTCATTGAAATTAACGGCAAGAAATTTAAAGGTTATCGTGGAATGGGCTCATTGGCAGCTATGCAATCGCGCGGAGAACAGAAGTCATATTCCAAAGATCGATATATGCAAGATGATGTATTGGCTGAAGATAAACTTGTTCCAGAAGGTATTGAGGGAAAAGTTGCTTATAGCGGAGGAGTCGCTGCAGTTATTCACCAACTTGTTGGAGGATTACGTTCTGGTATGGGTTACGCAGGAGCGGGAACTATTAAGGAATTACAAAGCAAAGGTCAACTTATTCAGATTACAGCCGCGGGATTACAAGAGAGTCATCCACATGACATTTTGGATGTTACAGATGCACCAAATTACCGAGGCGGGAAGTAGGAAATATGAACGATATTGAGATTGGTCCTGGAAAACGCGCAAAGACAGCGTACTCATTTGACGACATCGCTATCGTTCCAAGCCGTCGCACCCGTGAGGCTGAAGAAGTTTCTATTCAATGGCAAATCGATGCATATAAGTTTGAACTACCGATGCTTGCAGCTCCTATGGACTCTGTTGTCTCTCCAGAAACAGCAATTGAAATTGGAAAAATTGGTGGAGTTGGCGTTCTTAACCTTGAGGGATTGTGGACTCGCCATGAAGATCCACGCATCGCATTAGGTGAGATCGCGTCATTGCCACAAGAGCAGGCAATTAGCCGTATGCAAGAACTTTACGCAGCCCCTATTCGTGAGGATCTCATTAAATCTCGCATCGCAGAGATTCGCGCAGCGGGTGTCACTGTTGCTGCGGCTCTTTCACCACAACGCACAGCTGAACTTCACAAAACTGTCGTTACTGCAGGAGTTGATCTCTTTGTTATCCGTGGAACAACAGTGAGCGCAGAACATGTTTCAAATAAAGTAGAACCTCTTAATCTAAAGAAATTTATTTATGAGCTCGACGTTCCAGTCATTGTGGGTGGGTGCGCAACTGCAACAGGCGCCCTGCACCTTATGCGCGCCGGCGCAGCTGGAGTTTTGGTTGGTTTTGGTGGAGGTTCTTCACACACCACAAGAACTGTCTTGGGAATTGCAGTACCTATGGCATCTGCTGTTGCTGAAGTTGCATCAGCACGCCGTGACTATATGGATGAATCAGGTGGTCGCTATGTTCACGTGATCGCTGATGGATCAGTTGGCCGCAGCGGTGATATCGCAAAAGCAATTGCATGTGGCGCAGATGCCGTGATGATGGGTTCTCCACTTGCACGTGCAACTCAGGCACCCGGCAAGGGCTGGCACTGGGGATCAGAAGCACACCACAGCGAACTTCCTCGTGGTGACAGAGTTCATGTTGGAACTGTTGGAACTCTTAAAGATATTTTGGTTGGTCCCTCTCACACAGCAGATGGTTCAATGAATTTATTCGGAGCGCTACGCCGCGCAATGGGAACATGCGGATATTCAGACCTTAAAGAATTCCAACGGGTAGAAGTCGTAGTAGATCGTGCCTAATCAGGCAGAACAAGATCTAGTACTTGTTATTGATTTTGGTGCGCAATACGCACAACTCATAGCTCGCCGCGTTCGCCAGGCACATGTTTACTCAGAGATAATTCCTTCATCTTTGTCTGTAGCTGAAATTCTTGCAAAGAAACCTAAGGCAATTATTTTATCTGGCGGACCGTCAAGTGTTTACGCCCCGGGTGCCCCAGCTCTTGATTCAAAGATTTTTGATCACAATATTCCTATATTTGGTATTTGCTATGGCTTCCAAGTGATGGCTGCGGCCCTTGGTGGCGTTGTTACCCAAACCGGTAAATCAGAGTTCGGCCGGACATTGATGAACCATGGCGGAAAGTCCAAGTTACTTGGCAATCTTGCCTCTGAATTTAAAGTATGGATGAGCCACGGCGATAGCGTGACAAAAGTTCCAGAAGGGTTTATTGCAACTGCAAAGACAGATGCAACTCCTATTATTGCTTATGAAAATAGTGATGCAACTTTGGCAGGTGTGCAATTTCATCCAGAAGTTATGCACTCAGAAAATGGCCAAGAAATATTGCGCCACTGGCTGATAGATATTGTCGGGTGCAAACCAATATGGACAAGTGAAAATATTGTTGCCACTGAAGTTGCAAAGATCAAAGAACTTGTTGGAAATAAGAGAGTTATCTGCGGTTTATCTGGTGGCGTTGATTCTGCAGTTGCTGCGGCAATCGTCCAAAAAGCAATTGGATCACAACTCACATGTGTCTTTGTGGATCACGGTTTACTTCGTGAAGGTGAAGCAGTTCAAGTAGAGAAAGACTTTGTTGCAGTCACAGGCGTTGAACTTAAAGTCGTTGATGCCCGTGAAAAATTTCTTAGTGCACTTGTCGGAGTTACCGATCCTGAGACAAAGCGTAAAATAATTGGCACGGAATTCATTCGTAGTTTTGAAAGCGCCGCAAGGGAAATCTCTGCTTCTGGAAGCGTTGATTATTTAGTGCAGGGCACTCTTTATCCAGATGTTGTTGAGTCTGGTGGGGGAGAAGGAACGGCAAACATTAAGTCACACCACAATGTAGGTGGACTCCCAGATGATTTAGAGTTCACGCTCATTGAACCACTTCGAACACTATTTAAAGATGAAGTCCGCGAAGTTGGATTACAACTGGGTCTCCCAGAGGAGATGGTGTGGCGCCAGCCTTTCCCAGGTCCAGGTTTAGCCATTCGTATCATCGGTGAAGTCACTGAGAATAGACTTAGTATTCTGCGAAAAGCCGATTTAATCGCCAGAGATGAATTAAAGTTAGCAGGTCTAGATCGCCAGATCTGGCAGTGCCCAGTAGTTCTTCTAGCTGATGTGAGAAGCGTCGGTGTTCAGGGAGATGGCAGAACATATGGTCATCCAATTGTTTTGCGCCCCGTATCAAGTGAAGATGCTATGACAGCAGATTGGAGTCGACTTCCATACGAAGTATTGGAGAAGATTTCAACAAGAATAACAAATGAAGTGAGAGACGTAAACCGCGTAACGCTAGATATCACTAGCAAGCCGCCGGGAACAATTGAATGGGAGTAGTTATGAAGCAAAAGAAAGTGCTTGCCTTAGCAGGTGCTTTGCTAGTCACCTTGGGAGTGATTGTATTTAGCTTAAATAATCACGCTTTGAAGAAAGCGAGCTCTCTTTCGTACTGTAGTCAGACAGATGCTTCTGCCCATAAACCCATAAGTGTTCAACCACCAAAAGTTCTTTCACATACTGATAAGGATTTTGTTTTGAATACAAACTGTGGCCCCATTGCTTTTACCGCCGATGGAATAAAGGCGCCAGTGACGGTGACTGTGATGTCTACCCTTGCTAAGGCAGGTTATTTTGATAATTCCTTATGCCACCGTTTAACAACTGCTGGCATTTGGGTGCTTCAATGTGGAGATCCAACAGCGAGTGGATCTGGTGGCCCAGCGTTTAATTATGTTGATGAAAACTTACCAACAGGAATTCCACAGAACGATTATCCAGCTGGAACAGTTGCAATGGCTAATTCGGGTCCTCACACAAATGGAAGTCAATTCTTTTTGGTATATCAAAACACAACGCTTCCACCTAACTACACAATCTGGGGTCATATCACTCGTGGACTAAATATTGTGCAAGGTATTGCAGCCCTTGGAACTACTAATGGTTCTGGCGACGGATCACCAAAACAACCAATTGCGATTCAAAGCGTTAGCGTTAAGTAATTAGCTAGTTGCTACGACTCTAAAAATTTCTGCAAGGGTGCCAATAGGCAATTTTGCAACTTCAGCGTTTCGCTCGCCCCACTCACGAACTCGACTTTCAAGTTCCTCGTTATGGGCTGTCTGGCTCACATGTGAATGAATTGCTTTCATCTTTCTTTCAAATGTGTCAGTGATATCAATTGAGTGATTTGTATCAGTGCTCATCATGACCCACGCCTCTTTAACTGTCCATGGTTCAAGTTTTTCATCACGAAGTAAGTCTTCAAATGCGAATTGGTTTCCAGCGTCTGGATAAATAGCTTGAATTGCTGATTCACCTGCTGCTAGATGATCTGGGTGGCTTGCACCTAAGCGATCCCAGTTACGTTCTGGGCTCTGAATAAGCATGCGTTGTGGTCGCACTTTGCGAATAACACGTACGATGTCTTTGCGTAGTGCAATTGTTGGCTCAAGCCAGCCATCTCTGTAATTTAAAAAGTGAATATCATCAACACCTAATATTTTTCCTGCATCACGCTGTTCTTGTTGACGAATTTTCTTCATTTCTTCACGCGTAATAGAAGCGTCAACGCCTCCCTGATCACCATTGGTGCATATGCAATAACTGATCTTGATTCCTTTATCAGCCCATTGAGCAACGGTTCCCCCAGCCCCAAAGTCCACATCATCTGGGTGGGCTGTTACGACAAGGATTCGTTCAATTTCACTATCTGCAATGGGTTCCATGCCCTGATCCTACTAATTCAAATAGCATGTCGTAGACCGAAGATAGACTCCCGCTTATGTCTGCAACCCCAAAACTGCTGGATGGTTTAAATCCACAGCAACGTGAAGCAGTGATCCATGAAGGCGCTCCGTTGCTCGTTGTTGCAGGAGCAGGCTCTGGCAAAACCCGCGTGCTAACCCGAAGAATTGCTTATCTGCTGGCAGAACGAGGTGTGGCACCATTTGAAGTGCTTGCTATCACCTTCACGAATAAAGCAGCGGCAGAGATGAAGGAGCGTGTAACAGAACTTGTTGGGCCTAGAGCTCAGTCGATGTGGGTATCAACATTTCACTCAGCATGTGTTCGAATATTGCGTCAAGAAGCAAATCGACTTGGCTACACAAACTCATTCACCATTTATGACTCAAGTGACAGCGTCAGACTGCTCACACTCATTATTCGTGATCTAAATTTAGATGCGAAGCAATATGCACCACGGGCTGTGCACGCAATGATTTCGTCAGCAAAAAATGAGTTGATGGGACCTGCTGATTACGTTCAGAAAACAGCAAATCATTTTGAAGAAGTTATTGCAGAAATCTTCGCGCTCTATCAAAAGCGCCTCGGCTCAGCCAATGCCATGGATTTTGATGATCTGATTGGAAAAACAGTTGAGTTATTTCAACGCTTTCCAGAAGCACGCAGCAGATATAGATCCCGCTTTAAACACATACTTGTTGACGAGTATCAAGATACAAACCATGCGCAATACATATTAATTCGTGAATTAGTCGGCGTTGTTGGTGAAGGTTTTCCAATTGCAGAACTCTGTGTCGTTGGTGATGCCGACCAATCAATTTATGCCTTTAGAGGTGCAAATATCCGTAACATTTTGCAATTTGAAGAGGATTACCCAAGCGCTCGAACAATTTTGTTGGAGCAAAATTATCGCTCAACACAAAATATATTAACCGCAGCAAATGCAGTAATTTCAAATAATGAGGGTCGCAAAGATAAGAACCTTTGGTCAGAAGAGGGCAAAGGCGAGATCATTACTGGCTATGTTGCTGAGAGTGAACACGATGAAGCAGATTTTGTTGTAGGCGAGATCAGCAGATTACGTAGTGACGCACTTTCTAATCCTGGTGATACCGCAATTTTCTATAGGACAAATGCACAGTCACGCCTCTTTGAAGAGATATTTTTGCGAGCCGCTATCCCATATAAGGTCGTTGGTGGGGTTCGCTTTTATGAACGCAAAGAAGTCAAAGACTTTCTTGCCTATTTGCGTGTGCTAGTTAATCCAGAAGATGAAGTCTCCCTGCGCAGGATCATTAATACTCCTAAGCGCGGAATTGGCGATCGAGCACTAGACACTATTGATGCGCATGCAAAAGCTGTAGATATTTCATTTTGGACAGCGCTCTGTAGCGCATCATCGGCAGCAGATGTTCCATCGCGCTCCCTTGGATCAATTAATGAATTTGTTCACCTCATCCAATCCCTACAAACTTTGGTAGAAGCTCAAACAAAGCCCTCGATTATCGCCCAGGCAGTACTTGAGCAAAGTGGATTGTTATCTGAGCTTGAAAATAGCCATGACCCACAAGATGAAGGTCGAGTGGAGAATTTAGAAGAACTCGTCGCAGTTGCTACAGAGTATGAAGAAAGTGAAGTCGAAGAGGGCGAGGAGATTTCACTTATTGGTTTTCTTGAAGATGTTTCTTTAGTTGCTGACTCTGATCAAATTCCAGATGGTGAAGATCATGGAGGCGTTGTCACGATGATGACACTTCATACCGCTAAAGGTTTGGAATTTCCGACAGTGTTTCTTACAGGCATGGAGGAAGGAATATTTCCTCACTCTAGAACATTGGGAGATAAGGCAGAGATTGAAGAGGAGCGCAGACTTGCTTATGTTGGTTTAACACGTGCACGCAAACGTCTTTATGTTTCGCGCGCCGAATATCGTTCTTCATGGGGAGCTCCAACATATAACCCTCCTTCGAGGTTTCTCTCTGAGATTCCAGATGAAGTAATTGCGTGGAATGAGAGTTCTTCCGGTGGCGGCAATGTAAATAGTTCACTTAAACCTTCACGAACATTTGGACCACCACCACGAGCAACCGGCAAGAAGGTCAGCGCCACTGCGATTGTTTTAACCCCAGGAGATCGTGTGTCTCATGACACATTTGGTTTAGGCAAGGTTGTCGCAATCTCAGGTGAGGGTGATCGGGCTGAAGCAACGATTGATTTCGGTAGCGTTGGAGAAAAGCGGCTTCTACTGCGCTACGCGCCGGTCGAGAAGCTCTAAGAGTCAAAGTAGGATTTACCAGTACTGAGTATCAATTTTTCATTACTTATAACGAAGTGAGGTAGCGCGTGGATCTCTTTGAGTATCAAGCTCGAGATCTTTTTGAAGAACATAACATCCCAGTTTTGGCCGGTGCTGTTGCATCAACTCCAGAAGCTGCAGAAGCGGCTGCTGCAAAGATGGGCGGCAAGGTTGTCGTTAAGGCACAAGTTAAAGTTGGTGGTCGTGGAAAAGCAGGTGGCGTTAAATTAGCGCAAGATGCAAAAGATGCACGCGAAAAAGCACAAGAGATTCTTGGAATGGACATTAAAGGTCATACGGTTCATCAAGTGATGATCGCTCAAGCAGCTCCAATTGCAGAAGAGTATTACATGGCAATATTGCTTGACCGCGCTAACCGTAACTTTTTAGTTATGGCATCTGTTGCAGGGGGCATGGAGATTGAAGAAGTTGCTCATACTCAACCCGAAAAATTAGCTCGCATTGGGATTGATCCCAATGTTGGAATTTCACAGGAGAAAGCCTTAGAAATAGTTCGCGCAGGGCAATTTCCAGCCGATATCACTAAAGATGTAGCCGATGTTCTTCTTAAGCTTTGGGCAGCATTTGTTGCAGAAGATGCAACGTTGATGGAAATCAATCCACTGGTTAAAACCGACGATGGAAGAATTGTTGCCCTAGATGGAAAAGTCACTCTTGATGATAACGCCGCTTTCCGCCATCCAACACATGAAACACTTATTGATCATGCATCGGCAAACCCATTAGAAGCAGCAGCAAAAGAAAAGAATCTTAACTACGTCAAACTTGATGGCGAAGTTGGAATTATTGGCAATGGCGCAGGCCTTGTGATGAGCACACTAGACGTTGTTGCTTATGCCGGTGAAAAATATGGAGTAAAACCAGCAAACTTCCTTGATATTGGCGGAGGAGCATCTGCTCAAGTAATGGCTGATGGTCTTTCAATTATCTTGGGTGACCCAGATGTTCGAAGCGTATTTGTTAACGTATTTGGTGGAATTACTGCCTGTGACGCCGTCGCAAATGGAATTGTTCAAGCACTAGAAATGTTAGGAAGTAAAGCAACTAAGCCGATTGTGGTTCGCCTTGATGGAAATAACGTCATAGAAGGACGAAAGATTCTTAAGGATGCAGCCCACCCATTGGTGCAGCAGTTAGACACGATGGATGGCGCAGCAGCAAAAGCTGCAGAATTGGCGGCAAAGTAAATGGCAATTTTCATTAATAAACAGACCAGAGTCCTCGTTCAAGGCATGACAGGTTCTGAAGGAACAAAACACACAGCCCGCATGCTTAAATATGGAACAAATATTGTTGGCGGCGTTACGCCTGGTAAGGGCGGACAAAGTGTTGAAATTGAAGGTAATACATTGCCCGTTTTCAACACTGTTGCTGAAGCAGTTGCGGCAACTGGAGCAAATGCATCTGTTGTTTTCGTTCCACCTAAGTTTGCAAAAGCTGCAGTCATGGACGCTATTGATGCGGCATTGCCACTATGTGTGGTCATTACCGAGGGAATTCCAGTACACGATTCAGCTGCTTTCTATGCGCACGCAGTAGCTAAGGGGACAACTCGTTTAATTGGTCCGAACTGTCCAGGACTTATTAGCCCAGGACTTTCTAATATTGGAATCATCCCCGGAGATATCACAGGCCCAGGGCGAATTGGCTTAGTCTCAAAGTCAGGAACTTTGACCTACCAAATGATGTATGAGCTTCGTGATTTTGGTTTTAGTACAGCAGTAGGAATTGGTGGAGATCCAATTATTGGAACAACTCATATCGATTGCCTGAAAGCATTTCAAGATGACCCTGATACTGATGCAATCGTGATGATTGGTGAAATTGGTGGAGACGCAGAAGAGCGCGCGGCGGCATTTATTTCAGAATATGTCACTAAGCCAGTTGTTGGTTATGTTGCAGGATTTACCGCGCCTGAAGGAAAAACAATGGGTCATGCTGGAGCGATTGTTTCCGGATCATCTGGAACTGCTGAAGGGAAAAAGGTTGCCCTTGAATCTGCAGGTGTTAAAGTTGGGAAAACTCCAAGTGAAACCGCAGCGCTGATGCGCGCACTGCTTAAGGGATAAATAATGCTTTCACGCGCGCTAGCTGTCTCACTCAGGCAAGCATTGCGTAGCGTGGCACTTATCTTGTTTCCTTTGATTTTTATCTCACTCTTTGCTTGGGCAACAGCAGGAGCTAATACTGGAAATACAACCGACCCCATAAGAGCTTCTGTTTGGCTCTGGCTCGGTGGTCATTTAGTCCCACTTCATATTCATGGAACTTCACATGGTGCCCTTACGGTACTTCCACTTCTTGCAGTAGCTTTCCCGATGTGGGCCTTGCGCCGTAGCTACCCAGCAGTTTCCGAAGTATTTAAGAAAGAGATCGGCGCAAGAATATTTTTAGGGCTTTGGTATGCGGTGATAGCAGAGTTGCTAGCACTTGCTTCTCACTCAGCTCATATTTCTGCAAGCATTTATTTGGCTCCACTGTTTGCCTTTATTATTGCGATTATTGCAACAACACCACTCAAGAGTGAAAAACTTCGATACTTTAAATTTGCTTTCTACCTCTTTACTTTTTTCTGGGGTGTGGCATCTGTAGTTTTTGCCTTCTCACTTGCATCCCACTGGAGTGTTTTAAAGAGTTTAGAAATTGTCATAACACCAGGAATTATCGGTGGGATTTTATATACCCTTATACAGATTCTTTATATTCCAAATATTGCCCTTGCTTGCCTTAGCTACCTAACAGGCTCCGGTTTTACTTTTGGAGCTCATACAAATATCTCTCCTTCACATTTTAATTTAAATGCAATTTCAGCTATTCCGGTCTTAAGTGCGCTACCAACAGGTAAGCATGAGGTCTTTAACTATGGGATTGTCTTATGGCCAATTTTCTTTATAGTTTTTTTCATTCTTGTATGGCGTAGCAAAGGTGATTTTGCAAAGAAAAATATTCAGGCTCTACAAAGTGGCGTAGGTTTTATTGCAGTAATTTTAATAATTTCTTATCTCGCATCGGGGGAGCTATTTACCTCCCAACTTAAGCCTGTTGGAATTATGTGGGGAAGATTTACCGCAGTTCTAGGGATTAGTTATGTTGCAGCACTTGTCTCTTCTTTCTATATCCCAGCCCTCATTCAAAAGATGAGGCAGAAGAATGTCTAGCAAAAAGCGGGTTCTACTTTTGGCATCAGGAGCCGGATCACTCGCACAATCAATTTTAG